>JAIXHM010000018.1 GCA_030145825.1 Flavobacterium sp. | reverse complement strand
TTAATCCGTTTTTCAGTATTTCTATGAACTCTTTGCCTTATCAAAGCGGGTGCAAAAGTAGAACTCTTTTCCGTATTCGCAAACTTTTTATAACCTTTTTTTATCCTTTTTTGCAAAGTTTTTTTCTTACCACTGAATTACAATAACTTACAAAAAAACTTTTTTTTACCTTTTTTTTATAACACCTCTATAAAGCCTTTTTAATACTATAAAATAATTAGTAGCTCTACTATAATATATATATATGTATAAAGGATTTTTTACGAGCGCTGTTTTAGCCCCGATGGAAATGACATCCTTTTTTTAGCCTAAAAAAACCTCTTAACACAAAATATCTAATTCTAAAACTGTCGCTTCAGCCTAAAAAAAGACCAAATAAAAAAAGATATAATGAACAGCGGGTACAATTTCACTATGAAAAAATATAAATGTGCTGCTTAAAAATGAAAATTAATCGAATCGGATAACTTTAACCGGTGATATCTTCGTAATAATGTATGAAGGAATTATCAAAACTAATAAACATATTAATATAGTACCCATGTTTAATACTATTATATAAGGTACATCTATATAAACAGGTGCAACATTTACATAATAGTTTTGTGGATTTAGTTTTATTACTTCGAAATACTTTTGAATTACTAATAATAATAGTGCAACTACATTTCCCCAAAGAAGACCGCGAGCTATTAAATGAAAAGCATTATAAAGAAAAACTTTTCTTACGCTCCAATTTGTAGCACCTAATGCTTTTAAAATACCTATCATTTGTGTGCGCTCTAAAATAAGCACTAATAATGCCACTACCATATTAATAGTAGCAACCACAATCATAACTATTAATATAACTATTATATTAAAGTCGAAAAGTTTGAGCCACTCAAAAATGCTATAATATTTCTCAGCAATTGTTATACTATTATATGTAGGAGGAATTGCTTTGTAAATTTCGTTTCCTTTTTCTTCTATTTTATCAAAATCATTTAAAAAAACTTCAAATTGTCCTACTTGGTCTTTTTGCCACTTATTTATTTTCTGAACATGCTTAATATCTCCTATAATATAATTAGCATCGAACTCTTGAAATCCTGAATTAAAAATCCCGACAACTTTAAAACTTCTTAGATTATATCCTTTTCCACCTTCTTTTAAAAAATAGGTTCGACAAACATCATTTAACTTTACTTTCAATCTACTTGCAAGAAATTCTGAAATTATAATTTCGTCCGTTAATTGATCAGAAATTTTAGGTAATTTACCTTGTACTAAATACTCCTTAATATTATTCCAATCATAATCTTGACCAACACCCTTTAAAACAATTCCTTCAACCGTTTCTTCTGTACGAATTAATCCGGTTTTATTTGCTACAGCTTGAATGTGTTTAATACCATCAACTAAATTAAACTTTGGATAAAAATTTTGATTCGTAGAAATAGGAACAGTATTAACCTGAGATTGATTATCGTCGAAATTAGAAATAATAACATGCCCATTAAAAGCTGATACTTTTTCGCGTATTTTTCTTTGCAAACCAATTCCTGTTGCAACAGAAATAATCATCATTAAAATTCCTAATGCAATAGCAACAGTTGCAATTTTAATAATTGGAGAAGAAACACTACTTTTATGGCTCTTAGCAGCGGTAAGTCGTTTGGCTATGAAATATTCTAAATTCAATGGTTATGATTCCGAAATTATTCTTCAAAAATACATTTTTATTCTTGGTTTTAGTTGTTTTTTCATGTGGAAATTCGATTTCAAGTAAAAAGGGAAAAGACAAAAGGCAAAAGGCAAATATTGAAGTTATAGACTCCGCTAGAACGAATAAAAATACAATTACAGAAAAGGCAATATTATTAGGTGCAGATGATTCAGGAAAGTATTTACCAATTCTCAAAAACAAAAAAGTTGGAGTTGTAACTAATCAAACTGGGATTCTTTCAAATGGAACACATTTAGTTGATTTTTTATTGGACCAAAAAGTTGAAGTTACTAAAATCTTCGCTCCAGAACATGGTTTTAGAGGAACTGCCGATGCTGGCGAACATGTTGCAAATGGAAAAGACAGCAAAACTGGTTTACCTATTATTTCACTTTACGGAAACAACAAAAAACCAAAACCCGAACAATTAGAAGGAATAAATGTTGTGATATTCGATATTCAAGATGTTGGTGCGAGATTTTACACTTATATATCTACACTACATTATGTAATGGAAGCTTGTGCTGAGCAAAAGATTCCGCTTTTGGTTTTTGACAGACCTAATCCTAATATTGACCTCGTTGATGGACCAGTTCTTGAAGAGGAATACAAAAGTTTTGTGGGCATGCACAAAATTCCAGTTTTACATGGTATGACTATAGGCGAATATGCTAAAATGATTAATGGCGAAAAATGGCTTGATCCTTCGACAGGCTCAGGACGGGGAATTCAATGTAAACTAACTGTAATTCCTTGCGAAAACTACAATAGAAATATGAGTTATAGCTTACTTGTTAAGCCTTCACCAAATTTACCAAACGACCAATCTATTAACTTGTATGCTAGTTTGTGCTTTTTTGAAGGAACCAATGTAAGTGTTGGTCGCGGAACTAACAAGCAATTTCAAGTATATGGCTCTCCTTTTTTACCAGTGCAAAAATTTAGTTTTATTCCAAAACCGAATGAAGGCGCAAAAGATCCATTATACAATGGAAAAGAATGTTTTGGCGAAGATTTGTCTAAAATTGAAAAAGTAAATCGTTTAGAATTGAATTGGTTATTAAAAGCCTATAATGAAACAGCCGATAAATCGAAATTCTTTAATTCGTTTTTCACGAAACTAGCCGGGACTAAAAAATTACAACAACAAATTGAAAGTGGAATTTCTGAAAATGAAATTAGAACTTCTTGGCAAGAAGGTTTAGAACAATTTAAAAAAATGAGAAAGCAGTATTTGATTTACAAATAGGGAAAAGAAAAAAGATGAAAGAGAAAAGATCATTCCTAAATCTCAACTTTAATTTCTGAATTCTGTTTCAACAATTCTTCCACAAAACTTTGTTTATCTTTTGGTGAAATAATAACAGATTTTGAATTTTCATAAAACACTTCGATTCTATCAGAAAGTGAAGAAGCCGGTGCACTTAACAAACTGTCTGTTTTTCTTATAGCTTTTATCTCGGTAATTTTAATATTTTTGTTAACTATAAATCCGGAATGTACTTTTAAATTTCCTTGTGTTATGGTATAATTCGTATCGTATAACAAATACATAATTAATGCAAATACAGCAATCATGACTACAAAAACCATCATGTCATGTTCTCTAACACCAATTACAATTGCTGGAATAGAAGTTACTACAAATAAAATTGGTAAAGCAATATCAACTTTAGATGGAAATACTTTCTTCATATTATAATGGTAATTTCTTTTTCATTTCTTCAACAATATTATATGCGGCTGGACAAATGGCAACATTTTTCAAGGTTAAATTTGAAATTTGTTGGAACTTTTTCCTGTCAGTATGTGGAAATTCTCTACAAGCTTTGGGACGAACATCGTAAATAAAACATTTATTATCGCTATCTAAAAAAGTACAAGGTACACTTTGCAATACATAATCTTTATCTTCATCAATTCGAAGATATTGTTCAATAAATTGTTGGGGCTTTAATCGTAAATGTTTTGCAATGCGTTCAATATCTGCCGAAGTAAAAAGTGGTCCCGTCGTTTTACAACAATTCGCACAATCTAAACAATCGGTTCTTTTAAATTCAGCATCATGCAAATCTTGCATTATATAATCGAGATTTTTAGGTGCTTTCTTTTTTAGTTTGTCGAAATACTTTTTATTCTCGTTATGCTTATCTTTGGCTAACTTTTGTAATATGTCAATTCGTGGATTTGTCAATTTGTTTTATTTGGATGTAAAATTAAAAAAACGACTTAACAAATAACCATACAAACACATAAACTTGAAATGAAAGATTTATTCGGAAAAGCGATTTTAGATTTCCAAACCAATAATAATCCTGAAGATTTAATTACTGAAACTTCAATTAGTGAAGCTGATGAAATGAGTGTTGCGTATTTGTTTCGTGATTATAACGAAATGCCAAAAATGGAACAAAAAGCATTACAATTGGCAAAAGGAAAAGTGCTTGATGTAGGTTGCGGCGCGGGAAGTCATAGTCTGTATTTACAAAACGAAAGAAATCTTGATGTCACTTCTATTGATATTTCTGCAAATGCCATTGAAGCTTGTCAACTTCGAGGCTTAAAAAAAGCTCTGGTTCAAGATGTAATGAAGATAGATGCTGAAATTCTTCAGCATGACAAATATGACACTATTTTATTATTGATGAATGGTGCTGGAATGTGTGGCAAACTGAAAAACATTTCGAAGTTTTTAGTAAAACTGAAATCACTTTTGAACGAAGGCGGTCAAATTCTATTAGATTCTTCTGATATTATTTATATGTTTGACGAAGATGAAGATGGTGGCAAATGGATTCCGACTGATGTGGATTATTATGGTGAAGTAGTTTTTGATATTTCTTATAAAGGTGAAAAAGAAAAACCTTTTGACTGGATGTACATCGATTATAATACTCTACAAAATGCGGCTCATGCAAATGGTTTAAAGTGCGAATTAATACTTGAAGGAGAACATTTTGATTATTTGGCGAAATTAACTCATTAAACCTAAAAGATATTATATATCTTTATTTAAATTAAAAAATATTATGTCTTTAATCTTAGATAACATCAGCAAACACATTACTTTAACTGAAGAAGAAAAAACATTATTTTTATCTAAGACCGAAACCAAAAAAGTAAAAGCAAAAACCATGCTTTTAAATGCGGGCGAAATCAGCAAGTATTCCTATTTTGTAAACGAAGGCATTTTAAGGAGTTTTACTATAAACGATAATATTGTAGAACACATTTTAAGTTTTGCATGTGCTGATTGGTGGATTGGTGATATGTATAGTTTAATTTCCAAGAAACCAGGACATTTATTTATTGAAGTTATTGAAGACGCCGAATTAGTTTTACTTTCACGTGAAAATCAAGAAGAGTTATTTCATAAAATTCCAAAACTTGAACGTTTTTTCAGAATATTAATTGAAAATTCATTGGTTGCCAATCAAGAACGCCTAATGGATAATTTAAGTTTAACGGCTGAAGAACGCTTTGAAAAATTCCAACAAAAATACCCGAGCTTAATGGCTAGCATTCCTCAAAAATATATAGCAGCCTATATAGGTGTTACGCCCGAGTTTTTTAGTAAGATGAAATCTAAAATGCTAAGAAACAATTCCTTTTAACATTTTTTAACTACTTTTTTATCAATACATTACATTTCTTAACCTAGATTAAGTATCCTAGGCATAACCTCATTGTAACTTTGTCGTATAAAAATTCAGGATATGAAAAGAGCCGATTTTATACGAAAAGGATTATTTGCTTCAAGTCTGCTATTAGGTAGCACTTTTACAAGTCAAGAAAAAGAAATCCAAGACAATAATCACGTTGGCTTTAATCATATTCCTAACACAAATTCAAATGTTATGAAAAATGCCGTATTACATAAAGCCGATAGTAGAGGAATTGCTGATCATGGTTGGTTAAAAAGTTTTCACACTTTTAGCTTCGCTAATTATTACAATCCTGAAAGAGTGAATTTTGGAGTATTGCGCGTTTTAAACGACGATACTGTTTCATCAGGCATGGGCTTTGGAACGCATCCTCACGAAAACATGGAAATTATTTCAATTCCACTTGAAGGAGATTTAGAACACAAAGACAGCATGGGAAACACTACTGTTATCAAACATGGTGACATACAAGTAATGAGTGCAGGAACTGGTGTAATGCATAGTGAATATAATAAAAACAAAGATTCGTTTGTAAAGTTTCTTCAAATTTGGGTTTTCCCAAATAAAAGAAATGTAACACCTCGTTATGATCAAATTACATTAAATGTTGAAGACCGACATAATAAGCTGCAACAAATACTATCACCCAATGCTGATGATGCAGGAGTTTGGATTCATCAAAACGCTTGGTTTCACATGGGAAATTTTGACAAAGGTTTTACAACCGATTACAAAATTCACGATACTAAAAACGGGCTATATGTTTTTGTCTTGAAAGGAAACGTTACAGTTGGTGAACAAAAACTTGAAACCAGAGATGGTTATGGAATCTGGGAGTTCGATTCGGTTAAAATCACTGCAGATTCTGACGCTGAACTTCTATTAATGGAAGTTCCTATGTATTAATTAGAACAAAATTTTAAAAAATAAATATTAACAAAAAAATTATATTATGGCTAAGACAAATTGGACTATTGACACAACCCACTCTAAAGTAGGTTTTAAAGTAAAACATATGATGTTTACAAATGTTTCAGGAAAGTTTAATACTTATGAAGGTTCTTTTGAAACTGAAGATGATGATTTTACAAATGCTTCAATAGTATTTACAGCAGATACAAACTCTATTGATACTGCAAATGCTGATCGTGATAATCATTTAAAAAGTGCTGACTTTTTTGATGCGGAACAATTTCCAAAATTAACTTTTAAAGTAACCTCTTTTGCCCCTAAAGGAGATGACTATGAAGTAACTGGTGATTTAACTATTAAAGATGTTACTAAAAGTGTTTCTTTCCCAGCAGAATTTAGCGGATTAATGAAAGATCCTTGGGGAAATACTAAAGCTGGATTGAACATTTACGGAAAAATCAATCGTAAAGAATTTGGTTTAAACTGGAACGCTGCTCTAGAAACTGGAGGGGTACTAGTTGGAGAAGACGTTAAACTTGAAGTTGAATTACAACTTTTAAAACAATAAATTATTTTTCATAATAAGTAGTTTTTGGTTTCGTAGTGAAAAACACCACATTATAAAATGCGGTGTTTTTTATTTTTTAAAAGAAACAAGTGATGCTTAGCCGTGGGTGAAGCGTTACCTTGTATAGCGAAACACACGACAAGTTGTGTTTTAAAAAGCAAAATGAGTGCTTCTCATGAAAAAAATGTATTTTTGCTGTCTAATTTTTTGAAAACTTTATGAAAGCATACGTATTTCCAGGTCAAGGAGCACAATTTACCGGAATGGGTAAAGATTTATATGAGAACGCACCTTTAGCAAAAGAATTATTTGAAAAAGCTAATGAAATATTAGGTTTTAGAATCACCGATATCATGTTTGAAGGAACTGCTGAAGAATTAAAAGAAACTAAAGTTACACAACCAGCAGTTTTCTTACACTCAGTAATTTTAGCAAAAGTATTAGATGTAAAACCTGATATGGTTGCCGGACATTCATTAGGTGAATTTTCTGCTTTAGTTGTAAATGGTGCTTTATCTTTTGAAGACGGATTAAAATTAGTTTCGCAAAGAGCAATGGCGATGCAAAAAGCATGCGAAATTACACCTTCAACTATGGCCGCAGTATTAAACTTAGACGATAAAATTGTAGAAGATATTTGCGCTTCAATTGATGGTGTTGTAGTAGCTGCCAATTATAACTGTCCGGGACAATTAGTAATTTCTGGCGAATACAAAGCGGTGGAAGCTGCATGTGAAAAAATGAAAGAAGCAGGTGCAAAGCGTGCCTTAATTTTACCTGTTGGTGGAGCTTTCCACTCTCCTATGATGGAACCAGCTAGAGAAGAATTAGCAGCAGCTATCGAAGCAACTACTTTCTCCACTCCAAGTTGTCCAGTTTATCAAAATGTTACAGCTAGTGCTATTTCTGATGCAAGTGAAATTAAGAAAAACCTAATTGCTCAATTAACTGGAGCGGTTAGATGGACACAATCTGTTAACCAAATGATTGCTGATGGCGCAACAAGTTTTACTGAAGTTGGTCCAGGAAAAGTATTAGTTGGGCTAGTAAATAAAATCAATAAAGAAGTAGAAACAATCTCGGCTTCTTTATAATTCTAAATTGTTTAATTGAATTCTTTAGTTTTTTGTATCTTTATGAAAACTAATTATTAATTCAAAATAACAATAAAAATGAAAAAAGTATTTTTAGGTTTTGCTTTCTTAGCAATTTTATCATTAGCTTCTTGTAAAGAAGAAACTAAAGACAAAGTAGAAGAAGCTACAGAAGCTGTTGCTACTGATGTTGAAACTGCAACTGATGAAGCTGTTGAAGCAATTGATTCTACAGCACAAAAAGTTGGCGAAGAAGTAAAAGAGGAAGTAGAATATATGGATGAAAGAGTGGATTAATTCTTTATCTTAATAAAACAAAAAACTCCAATCTTAAAGATTGGAGTTTTTTGTTTATGGTCTAAATTATTTCCTAATTTTCTGCTCCCACTTCCAAGCACTCGCTAATGCTTCTTCCAAAGAAGACTCTGCGTACCAACCTAAAACATTATTTGCTTTGTCGGTGTTGGCATAAGCTTCAGTAATATCACCTTCTCTTCTACTAACAATTTTATATGGTAACTTTTGATTAGATACTTTTTCAAAAGCTTTAATTACTTCCAATACTGAACTTCCTTTTCCCGTTCCAATATTGAATGTTTCAACTTTTGCTAAATTTTTATTTTCTAACAAGCGTTTCAGCGCGACTACATGTGCTTTTGCTAAATCCACTACGTGAATGTAATCACGAATAGCAGTTCCATCTGGAGTTGGATAATCATTTCCGAAAACAGATAATTCCTTTCGCAATCCCATTGCAGTTTGGGTTATAAAAGGCACTAAATTCTGAGGAATTCCTAAAGGTAATTCGCCAATTTCAGCCGAAGGATGTGCTCCAATTGGATTAAAATAGCGTAATAAAATGGAATTGATGTTGGTTACTTTTGCAATATCAGTTATAATTTCTTCACCTATTTGTTTCGTATTTCCGTATGGTGACATGGCAACTTGAACAGGAGCGTTTTCTGTAATAGGCATTATTTCGGCCTGACCGTAAACCGTACAAGATGAGCTAAAAATGAAATTTGCTTTTTCTTTGGCTTGTAATTCTTGCAATAAATAAACTAAAGCATTGATGTTGTTTTCATAATACAATAATGGATTTTCAACACTTTCGCCAACCGCTTTACTCGCCGCAAAATGAATTACACCATCAATATCTTGATGCTTTACAAAAAAATTCTGAACCGATTTTTTATCGCGTAAATCTATATTCTCAAATAGTGGTTTTTTATTAGTGATTCTTTCAATTCCGTCTAAAACTTCAATAGATGAATTTGATAAATTATCTACAATAACAACTTCAAATCCTTCATTTTGTAATTCTACAACCGTATGCGAACCAATAAAACCTAAACCGCCTGTAACTAGTATTTTCATTTTAAGTGTTTGTTGTTTATAGTTTATAGTTATGGTTGAACCATTAACAATAAACCATCAACCATTAACTAAACGTATTCTAAAACCGAATCAGTAATAAATTTAATTTGCTCATCGTCTAATTCAGTATGCATTGGCAATGCAATTACTTCTTTTACTAATTGATTTGTTACAGGGAAATCTTCTTCTCTATAACGAGAGTCTGCATAAGCTTTTTGACTGTGCAATGGAATTGGGTAATAAATAGCACAAGGAATTCCTTTTGCTTGTAGATGATCTAATAAACCATCACGTTTTCCATTCATAATACGAATTACATATTGGTGGAACACATGGCAATCACAATTCTCACAAATGGTTGGTACCCATAAATTTGAATTCTTTCCTAAAATTTCAGAATATTTTCTAGCAGCTTCTTGTCTTGCTTTATTATAAGCATCCAAATATGGTAATTTTGCTTTTAAAACTCCAGCTTGGATACTATCTAAACGAGAATTCACTCCCACTACATCATGATGATATCTTTCATACATTCCGTGGTTTACAATTCCTCTTAACGTATGTGCTAATGCATCATCATTTGTAAAAATTGCACCGCCATCACCATAGCATCCTAAGTTTTTAGAAGGAAAAAATGAAGTTGCTCCAACATGACCAATTGTTCCTACTTTTTGTTTCTTACCATCTTTATTAGTATAATCAGCACCAATAGCTTGCGCATTATCTTCAATTACATATAAATTATGTTCATTTGCAATTTCCATAATGGCATCCATATTAGCTGCACGACCAAATAAATGCACCGGGACAATAGCTTTTGTTTTAGGCGTAATAGCTTTTTTAATCGCTTCAATTGAAATGTTCATATTGTTCATATCAACATCCACTAAAACTGGAGTTAATTGTAATAATGCGATAACTTCAACTGTAGCAGCAAACGTAAAATCGGCTGTAATAACTTCGTCACCTGGTTTTAACCCTAATCCCATCATGGCAATTTGTAGCGCATCAGTTCCATTGGCACATGGAATTACATGTTTTACGCCTAAATATTTTTCTAAATCAGCTTGAAACTGGTGAACCAAAGGTCCGTTTATGTATGTATTTGTATCTAAAACTTCTTGAATAGAAGCATTCACTTCATCTTTTATTTTTTCGTATTGACTTTTTAAGTCAACCATTTGTAATTTTCGCATTGTAATAAAATTTAGCATAACAAAAGTAAGAAATAATGTGCTACTTTTTTAGCATAAAGAAAAAGAAACGTATTTTAGCATATAAATTGTGAGCATGCTATTTTTCTATAACATTTTAATACACATTGCTAGTTTAATATTAAAGCTATTAGCCCCTTTTAGCCCGAAACTAAAACTTTTTGTTAATGGTCGAAAAGATGTTTTTTCAACTTTAAAAAGTAAAATTAACTCTGGTGATAAAGTAATTTGGGTTCATGCCGCTTCTTTAGGTGAGTATGAGCAAGGCATTCCGGTTATGGAAGCTTTAAAAAAGGAATTCCCTAATCATAAATTAGCTGTAACATTCTTTTCACCGTCAGGCTATGAAATTAGAAAAAACAACACGTTAGCCGATGTAACTGTTTATTTACCACTTGACACTAAATCAAATGCAAAAGAGTTCATAAAAACTCTTCATCCTGAATTAGTGCTGTTTATTAAATATGAATTTTGGCCAAATTACCTTAACGAGTTGAAGCGTATGAATATTCCAACTTATTTAGTTTCAGGAATTTTTAGAGAAAAACAAGCGTTCTTTAAATGGTATGGCGGATTTTATAGAAAAGCGTTAAAAACTTTCAATCACTTTTTTGTTCAGAATGATTCCTCAAAAAAATTGATTCAATCTATTGGTTTTGAAAATGTTACTATTTCTGGGGATACTCGCTTTGATAGAGTAGTTGATATTTTAAATAGAGATAATTCGCTAGATTTTATTGATAATTTTAGATTTCTCGACTCCGCTCAAAAAGACAAGGCGACTCTAATTGTTATTGGAAGTTCTTGGCCTAAAGATGAAGAGTTACTGGTTAATTATATCAATCAAAGTGCTGATGGAGTAAAATTTATTATTGCACCTCATAACATTAAACAAGAACAGATTTTAAATCTGAAATCAGTGATAAATAAAAAATCGATTCTTTTTAGTGAATATCAAAATGAGATTTCTCGTTTCACTCGAAATGACAATGAGGAATTGAAAAAAACACAAGTTTTCATAATCAATACCATTGGTATTTTAACCAAAATTTACAGCTATGCGGATATTGCTTATGTAGGTGGTGGCTTCGGAAGCCCAGGTGTTCACAACATATTGGAACCAGCCACTTTTGGTATTCCAATTATAATTGGTCCAAATTATGCTCACTTTGCGGAAGCAACGGCTCTAGTTAATCAAGAAGGTTGTATTTCAATCAAAAACGAAAACGAATTAAAATTGGCTTTCGATTCGCTTTTATACAATTCAGATGAACGATTAGAGAAAGGCCATATTTGTGAAACATTCGTTCAAATGAATAAAGGAGCAACTTCAAAAATAATCAATCACATTCTTAACAAAAACCTAAATAATTAACGCTAATTTATATTTTCCGTAAATTGCGACATTAAAACCTATTAAAAAATGAGAATTTTAAAATTACTTATCGTTTTACTTTCATTCCCAATTTTTGCACAACAAGGTGGAATGTGGATTCCAAGTATGTTAAAAGGAATGAACGAAAGCGAAATGCAACGCTTAGGCATGAAAATTTCTGCCGAAGACATTTACGATGCAAACAATTCTAGTATTAAAGATGCCATTATTCACTTCGATGGCGGATGCACTTCAGAAATTATTTCACCAAAAGGATTATTATTAACCAATCATCACTGTGGTTATGGCGAAATTCAAAGTCATTCGACTGTTGAGCACGATTATTTGCAAGATGGATTTTGGGCAATGTCAATGGATCAAGAATTACCTAATCCAGGAATGGTTGCTACTCTAATAGTAAGTATTCACGATGTTACCAACACGGTTTTAGAAGGCGTTGCACAACTTTCTTCAGAAACAGATAAACAAAAGAAAATTCAAGAAAATATTTCAAGGGTTCAAACTTCATTTCCAAAAGAAGCTTGGCAAGAAAATAAAATCAAAACTTTTTACGAAGGAAATCAATATATATTATTTGTAACTGAAACATTTAAAGATATCCGTTTAGTAGGTGCACCACCAAGTTCAATTGGGAAATTTGGTTCTGATACAGACAACTGGGTTTGGCCTCGTCATACAGGAGATTTTTCTATTTTCAGAATTTATGCCAACAAAGACAACAAACCTGCAGAATATTCTAAAGACAACGTTCCTTATACTCCGAAGCACTTTTTACCAGTTTCTATAGACGGAATTTCTGAAGGAGATTTTACTATGGTCTTTGGTTTCCCTGGAAGAACACAAGAATATTTACCTTCATTTGCAGTTGAACAAATTGTAAACACATTAAATCCTGCAAAAATTGAAGTTCGTGATGCAGCTTTAAAAGTACAAGACGGATTTATGCGTAAAGATCAAGCTATTAAAATTCAATATGCTTCAAAATACGCAAGTGTAGCTAATTATTGGAAAAAATGGATTGGTGAAAGCCAAGGTTTAAAAAAATCAAATGCTATTCAACTTAAAAAAGAATATGAAACCGAATTCTTAAAACAAGTTACTAAGAATGGTAAACAAGCCGAATATGGTAATTTACTTTCAAACTTTGAAAAGAATTATAAAGCAATTAACGATTATGCTTTAGCTAGAGATTACTTCATAGAAGTTGTTTTACGTAATACTGAGTTGTTAAGTGCAGGGTTTCGCTTATACCAATTAGAGCAAGTATACAAAACAAAAGGTGAACAAGCATTTAATGACAGAAAAGACAATACTGTTAAAGGATTTGAGAGTTTTTATAAAGATTTCAATGCTCAAGTAGATGAAAAAGTAGCTGAAAAATTAATAGCACTTTATTTAGAAAAATCCCCTTTACTTTCTACAGATTTAAAAGCATTAGATAAAAACAAAATTGTAAGCGAAGTTTATTCGAAATCAAAATTAACTTCATACAATGGATTAAAATCTTTAATGGAAGGAAATGCTCAAAAAATATTCAAAAACTTAAATAAAGATAAAGGTTATATATTAGTTAAAAAATTAGCCGATAATTTCTACACGAATATTGCACCTAAATATGACGAAATCAATTTAGAAATTGGTGCATTACAACGCGATTATATGAAAGCGCAATTAGAAATGTTCCCTAACGGAAGATTCTTTCCTGATGCTAACAGCACTTTGAGAATTACTTACGGACAAGTTAAAGGATATAGCCCAAGTGATGCAGTATATTATGAACCAGTTACGCATTTAGAAGGTGTAATGGAAAAATATGTACCAGGTGATTACGAATTTGATGTTCCAACTAAATTATTAGATTTAATTAAAAATAAAGATTACGGTCAATATGCTGAGAACGAAAAAATGCCAGTTTGTTTTATTGCGACAAATCACACCACAGGAGGAAACTCTGGAAGCCCGGCTTTAGATGCCAACGGAAATTTAATTGGATTAAACTTTGACCGTGTTTGGGAAGGTACTATGAGCGACATTCATTACGATCCAGAAATATGTAGAAACATTATGGTTGACATTCGTTATGTATTATTTATTATCGATAAATATGCAGGTGCGAAGCATTTAATTGACGAAATGAATTTGGTTCATCCAAAAAAAGGAAGTAATTAATAAAATTAGGCTTATATTTTATCTTGATAACCCTTTGAAAATGAGGTTTTATAAAAAAAATAAAATATTTTAAAAAAAAATTGTAAAAACATTTTGTCAAGTCAAAAAATTTATATCTTTGCTACGAATTAATAATTAACCTTTTATAATTTAGTAAGATGAAAAAAGTTGTTTTAAGCTTAGCATTAGTTGCTATGACATTCGTATCTTGTAAAGAAGCTGCTCAAGAAACTGAAGCTACTACAGAACAAGCTGTTGAGGCTGTTGAAACTACAACTGAAGAGGCTGTTGAGGCTGTTCAAGAAGTTGCTGATTCAGCTGTAACTGCTACTGAAGAAGTTGCTACTGAAGCTAAAGAAGCTGTTGAAGCTGCAAAATAATCTAAGCTTTTAGAAAAAAATAAAGCTCCACAAGGTGGAGCTTTTTTTATGCCGTTTCGCCAAATATATCGTTATTTAAAGAAAAATCAAGAACCTCAGCTGTAGAAACATATTTTTGTACCTCATTTATTCCTTTTTGCAACAACAACTGAGTGGTATATTTTCTACTTTTTGCAATTTCTTTTTCATGCAAAATTACTCTAAAGAAAAACTTTCCGTTTCCAGAACGAAATCGCATAAAAACTAAATCTTCAACATGACGTTTTAAGTATTCAATTTCTTCCTCACATTCAAAACGCAACTCAAAATCATTACCTGTGAAAATAGGTTTCGCTTTACGTGAAAGCAATTCATATTTATAAAACCCATTAAGTCGTTTAGTGATAACAAAAGTAGCCATTTGTGTTTTTTATAGTTAATGCAAAATAAACAATTGCGATTAATCTTTAATAGAGATTCAAAAAAAGTTATTAAGATATAAATTGTATAAAAACAAAAAAGCTCCTAACAAAGTTAGAAGCTTCTTGTACTCAAGGCGGGACTTGAACCCGCACGGACTAATGTCCACTGGATTTTAAGTCCAGCGTGTCTACCAATTCCACCACTCGAGCGTTGGATTATTTGAAAATTTAAAAAATAAAGCCTTTTTGACTAAGCAAAAAGGCTTTTGTACTCAAGGCGGGACTTGAACCCGCACGGACTAATGTCCACTGGATTTTAAGTCCAGCGTGTCTACCAATTCCACCACTCGAGCAAAATTTAAATTTTCATAGAGCGAAAAACGGGGTTCGAACCCGCGACCTCAACCTTGGCAAGGTTGCGCTCTACCAACTGAGCTATTTTCGCATATAAATAAGAACGTTTTTCTTGATTGCGAGTGCAAATATATAATATATTTTTCTTTCTACAAGTACTTTTTAATAAAAAAAATAACTTTTTTATAATGCTTTGATTACGAATAAATTATTTTTTACCTAACATTCGTTTTATTTCGTTTAGCTTCATTAAAGCCTCCACAGGCGTTAATGTATTGATATCTAAATTCACAATTTCTTCTTTAATTTCCTCTAAAAGTGGATCATCTAAATTAAAAAAACTTAATTGTAGTTCATCATCTGTTGATTTTAATCCACTTAGTTCTTC
This sequence comes from Flavobacterium sp., assembly GCA_030145825.1. Lineage (GTDB taxonomy): Bacteria > Bacteroidota > Bacteroidia > Flavobacteriales > Flavobacteriaceae > Flavobacterium. The sequence goes on along the minus strand of JAIXHM010000018.1, from coordinate 11,528 downwards.
AGCAGAATGATCTTTCTCTAATTTCTTCAACATTTTCTGTGCTTTTTGAATCACCGTTTGAGGCATTCCAGCCATTTTAGCAACATGAATACCAAAACTATGTGCACTGCCACCTTTGACTAATTTACGAATAAATAAAACCGTATCTTTTAATTCCTTAACCGAAACATTAAAGTTTTGAATACGCTCAAAAATAACTTCCATTTCATTTAACTCGTGATAATGCGTAGCAAAGAGCGTTTTTGGCTTGTGTGGATGTTCGTGTAAATATTCGGAAATAGCCCATGCAATTGAAATTCCGTCATAAGTTGAAGTTCCGCGTCCAATTTCATCCAACAACACCAAACTTCTTTCTGATATATTATTCAAAATAGAAGCCGTCTCATTCATTTCTACCATAAAGGTCGATTCTCCCATTGAAATGTTATCGCTCGCTCCTACTCTGGTAAAAATCTTATCAACTATTCCCATTCGAACACTTTCAGCAGGAACAAAACTTCCCATTTGTGCCAACAACACAATTAAAGCGGTTTGACGCAAAATTGCCGATTTACCCGACATATTCGGTCCGGTAATCATAATGATTTGTTGGCTTTCTCTGTCTAAATACACATCATTAGAAATATAAGGAACACCAATAGGCAATTGCTTTTCAATTACAGGATGACGTCCTTCTTTAATTTCTAAATCGAAAGAATCGTCTAAAATTGGTCGGGCATAATTATTTTCAATAGCCAATTGCGTGAACGATTGCAAACAATCTAATTGCGCTACTAAATTCGCATTATGTTGAACGGGTTTTATATACGTTGCCATCCAATTTATCAACTGTTCAAAAATTTGATTTTCTAACAATTGAATCTTTTCTTCGGCTCCTAAAATCTTGGCTTCGTATTCTTTTAATTCTTCGGTAATATATCGCTCTGCACTTACTAAAGTTTGCTTACGAATCCATTCCGACGGAACTTTATCTTTATGAGTATTTCGAACTTCAATGTAATATCCAAAAACATTATTAAAAGCTACTTTTAATGAAGGAATTCCAGTGGTTTCACTTTCACGTTGCTCTAAATCTTCTAAATAGGCTTTTCCATTTTGAGAAATATTGCGCAATTGATCTAACTCTTCATTAATTCCGATTGCAATTGCATTTCCTTTATTGATATTTACTGGTGCATCTTGATTTAGAGTATTCCCAATTTTCTCACGAAGCAATTCGCATGCATGTAAACTATCTCCAATTGTTTTTAAAGCTTCATTCGAACTTTTTAATGCTAATTCTTTAATTGGAACAATAGCGTCTAAAGATTCTTTTAAATAAACGACTTCTCTTGGTGAAACTTTTCCAGCAGCCACTTTAGAAATCAAACGCTCTAAATCGGAAATTTGTTTGATTTGATATTGAATCGATTGTAATGTTTCACTATTCTCTTTCAAATACGAAACGACTTCATGACGACTTTCGATTCGACTTGCATCTTTTAATGGCAAAGCCAACCAACGTTTTTGCAAACGCGCGCCCATGGGCGACAAGGTTTTATCAATGACATCTAAAAGCGTTACCGCATTTACATTCGTAGAATGATACAACTCTAAATTTCGAATCGTAAAACGATCCATCCAAACGTAAGCATCTTCCGCAATACGTTGAATATTTGTGATGTGTTGAATTTTATTATGTTGGGTTTCCGATAAATAATACAAAACCGCACCAGAAGCAATAACGCCTTCTTGTAATTCTTCAATTCCAAAACCTTTTAGTGAATTGGTTTGAAAATGCTTGGTTAAACTTTCAACTGCATAATCTTCTTTAAAAATCCAATCTTCTAAATAAAAAGTATGGTAATCTTCACCAAAGACTTCTCTAAATTTCGTTTTGAATTGTTTCGGAACTAAAATTTCACTCGGACCAAAATTCTGCAACAACTTATCTACATATTCTTCGTTTCCTTGGGCAGTTAAAAACTCACCTGTAGAAACATCTAAAAATGAAACTCCTAAATATTTCTTACCAAAACTAACGGCAGCTAGGAAATTATTTGATTTAGCTTGTAAAACCTCATCATTCATTGCAACACCAGGTGTTACCAGTTCTGTAACTCCACGTTTTACAATAGTTTTAGTCATTTTTGGATCTTCTAATTGATCACAAATAGCTACTCGAAGTCCAGCTTTTACTAATTTAGGCAAATAGGTATTTAAAGAATGATGTGGAAAACCCGCTAAAGCTGTTTCACTATCAGAACCAGCACCTCTTTTAGTTAGAGTAATTCCTAAAATTCCAGCGGCTCTTACAGCATCTTCACCAAAGGTTTCATAAAAATCGCCCACACGAAACAACAAACAAGCATCAGGATATTTTGCCTTGATACTATTGTACTGCTGCATTAATGGAGTTTCTTTTTTTTCTTTGGTTTTCGTTGCTTCTTTCTTAGCCACAATTCTTAAATTTTAGTGTAGTTGCGAAGGTAATAAAATCGAGTGCAATGACAATATTAAAATCAATAGCAATTTAAAAATATCTTTAGACAATTTAATTTGTTTTCCTCTTTCATTTTCTTTGCTTGTCCAAAGAAAACGAAACAAAAGAAAGGACACTTTTACGAGAAATTTTTAATCGTAGATTAAAACCGTCTGAAAAACTCTGCGTCGTTTCACTCCTGAATTCAGAGCTTTTTCAAACTATTCTTGCGTAAAAGAATGCAAAGCTTTGCTTTGCCAAAATACTGAAAATTGACATATCTTCAAATTGTCTAATTGCCACATTATATCTATTTTTGCGCTATGAGAAAATTAGCCAACGAAGAATTAAATCGCATAAGTAAAGACGAATTCAAGGAATCTGAAAAAACACCCATTATTGTAATTCTAGACGACATTAGAAGTTTGCACAATATTGGTTCGGTTTTTAGAACGAGTGATGCGTTCTTGTTGGAAAAAATTTATTTATGTGGTATAACCGCAACGCCACCTAATAAAGAAATTCATAAAACTGCTCTTGGTGCAACGGATACTGTTGCTTGGGAATATGCAAAAGATGTTTTAGAAGTTATTCAAAAATTAAAAGACGAAAACGTAAAGATTTTTTCGGTAGAACAAACGGAAAACTCAGTAATGCTAAATGATTTTCAGGTGGAAACTAACGAACGTTATGCGTTAATTTTTGGTAACGAAGTAAAAGGTGTTTCTCAGGAAGCAATAAATTTAAGCGACGGTGTTATTGAAATTCCGCAATTAGGAAGTAAACATTCATTGAATATTTCGGTTAGTGCAGGAATTGTAATTTGGGATTTGTTTCAGAAACTTCAATAAACCGTTTTAATCTGAAATCTCAATATAATTAAACCCAATAGGACTATTATAATAGCAGAATTCTAATTTCTGACCTATATTAATATTATTCCATTTGTTTTTTTCTACAATATATTTATAATTTCCATCATTGAAATTAATAACTAAAATGTTTTTTTCAGGCCTTCTAAAACCTCCTTTTTTAAAAACCTTTTTTAATACAGTTGCTTGTTCACATTTTTCTAATCTTGAAATCTTCTCATTTAAAAATTGTCCAACAAATAAGCTTAAACCTATAATACCAATTGCAAATAAAATATTCAGATTTCTATAATTAACATTCATCTTTTCATTTAAAACTAAATATGGTTTAATCTTTTTTTGAACAAAAAATGAAACTAAAAGTCCCAAAACTAAAAATGTAAAAGCAAAAATATATGGGCTGTCGTAATTTTTAAATTTATCAACACTAATGATTGCTAAAAGCATACCTAAAAAAGGCATAATAAAAAGAAAAACTGTTACAAAAATTGTTTTAGCTTTTGAGGATTCACCTTTCATAAAAACTCTAAAATTATTTATTTATTTTCTCTTTAATCTCACTCAAAATCTTCACATAATCTTCTTGATTTTTTACAAAGTCAAAATCAGAAACATCGATAATTAAAACATTCAAATCGGTTTGCGTTTTGATGTAATCTAAATAACCACGATTGATTTTTTCTAAATATTCGGCTGGAATTTCTTGTTCGTAATTGCGTCCACGTTTTTTAATGTTAGCCAATAATCTTTCGGTATTTTGATACAAATACACATACAAATCGGGTTTTGGCATTTCTTTATGAATGATATCAAACATGGTTTTGTACAAGCGAAATTCGTCTTCTTGCAACGTAACCTTGGCAAAAATCAACGATTTTACAATGTGATAATCGGAAACAATAAAATCTTTAAACAAATCGAACTGCGATAAATCGTCCGTTAATTGTTGGTAACGATCGGCTAAAAAAGACATTTCTAACGGAAATGCATAACGATTTTGGTCTTTATAAAATTTCGGCAAAAAAGGATTGTCGGCAAAACGCTCTAAAACCAATTTCGCGTTTAAATCTTCAGCAATTTTAGAAGAAAGTGTCGTTTTTCCAGCGCCAATATTTCCTTCAATGGCAATGTAATTGTAGTTATCGAATTGTAAATCTTGTAAAGGTGATTTTAATTTTCCAAAAACCGTACAATCTGAATTGTCTTGAGTAATTTCTAAAAGTTCTTGAATTGATTTTTTGAAAACAGGATGCTTCCATTGAAAATTCAAATCGGAGAACGGTAACAAGACAAATTTTCTATCTTGCATTCTTGGATGTGGCACTTGCAATTCGTTTGCTTCTGTAATTTCTTCATTACAAGCAATCACATCTAAATCAATTTTTCGTGATGTATATCCTTTTTCATTAGAACGAATGCGACCTAAATCTTTTTCTAATTTTAATAATTGTTTTAAAACCTTTGAAGCAGACTTAGAAGTATGAACCAAAACAACTGCATTTAAAAAAGCATCTCCCTCAAAACCTAATGCTGGTGTTTCGTAAACTCTTGAAGTTTGAACAACTGTAGCAATGTTATGATGAATTGCGGCTATAGCTTGTTCTAAAAAATCGAGACGATTTCCTTGATTGCTTCCTAATGCTATTACAATTTGATTTTGATTCATTGAAAGCAAAATAACAAACAATTTTACACTTTAAACCTAACAAATTTATTTTTTTATGAACATGTAACATTTTTAACAATTCACGGACTAACCATTAAATAAAATTACTGATAGAATGAAATTTTTAGGAAATGTATTAGCAACTGTAATTGGAATTTTTGTCTTTTGCATGTTGTTCTTTTTTGGAATTATGTTTATTGGACTACTTTTTGGTGGTGATACTGAAACTGTTACAGTAAAAGAAAACTCTGTTATTGAATTAGACTTATCTGAAGTAGAATTAGATTATGGCGGAAAATTTGAAGTTAACTTCTTAAATTACAAAGATTTTGAAACCAAATACAATGGACTTTCAGATGTTTTAAATGCTATTGATTATGCTAAAAAAGATGAAAAAATTAAAGGTATTTCCATTTTAAATAACTTTTCAAAATTAGGATTAGCTCAGAGTAAAGCTTTAAGAGATAAATTAGAAGATTTTAAATCTTCAGGTAAATTTGTTGTTGCCTATTCTAATTATCTTACTCAAAAAGACTATTATTTAAACTCTGTTGCCGATACTTTATACTTAAACCCTGTTGGTGAACTAGATTTTAAAGGTTTAGCTTCTGAGATAATTTACATGAAAGAACTTCAAGAAAAAACTGGTGTTAAAATGGAAGTTATTAGACATGGTAAATACAAAAGTGCTGTTGAACCTTTCTTAGCTCAAGAAATGAGTCCAGAGAACCGTGAACAAATGACTGTTCTATTGAATTCGGCATGGGAAACAATTGTAAATGATATTTCTAAGAGTCGAAAAATTTCTGTTGATAGTTTAAATAGTATTGCTAACTCACTTGGTGGAAGAACGCCAGAATTAGCTTTAGCTAAAAATATGATTGACAAGATTGCTTATGAAGATGAGTTTCATAATGGAATTAGAAAAAAGCTTAATGTAGATAAAAAAGAAGAATACAATAAAGTAGCCATTTTAGATTATGCTAAAAATGTAGCAACTACAGCTACAGACTTTAGCCAAAAAGATGTTGTAGCAGTTATTTATGCACAAGGAGAAATTCAAGGTGGTGAAGGCGATGTAAATATTATTGGCGAAGGTTCTATAAAAAGATCTCTTGAGGAAGCAAGAAACGACGACGATGTAAAAGCTATAGTTTTACGTGTTGATAGTCCTGGTGGAAGCGCTTTAACTTCGGAATTAATTTGGAGAGAAATTGAATTAACTAAAAAAGTAAAACCAGTTGTAGTTTCTATGGGTAATTTAGCGGCATCTGGTGGTTATTATATTTCTTGTAATGCTGATAGAATTTTTGCTGAACCAAGTACTATTACTGGATCTATTGGAGTTTTTGGTATGCTTCCAAATTTCAAACAATTGGCAGATAACATCGGTATTAATGCAGAACAAGTAAAAACACATCAAAATGCTAGTGGTTATAGCGTTTTTGAACCTGTAGACGAAAACTTTAAAAATATAACTTTAGAAAGTATCGAATCTATTTATTCAACTTTCTTAAATAGAGTTGCAAGTGGTAGAAAAATGACCACTTCTCAAGTAGACAGTATTGCTCAAGGAAGAGTTTGGACAGGTTTAGATGCTGTAAAAATTGGCTTAGTAGATGAGTTAGGTGGTTTAGATAATGCTATTGCTTATGCCGCTAAATTAGGTAAAACAGATTCTTACAAAACCAAAAATTTCCCAGAATATGAAAAGAATTTCGATGATATTTTGGCAAAATTTGGAATAGCAAAAATGAACTTATCAAGAGAAGCTATCTTAAAAGAAGAATTAGGCGAAGAAAACTACAAAGTTTTAGAACAAATTAAAAGAGCAAACCAACTTAAAGGTGTTCAAGCAATAATGCCATACAGTTTAAACATCAATTAAACAATTATCAATAAAAACTTAAAAAGGAGCTGCTAAATTACTAGTAGCTCTTTTTTTATTTACTTTTGTGTAACTATGAATCAAAAAGACAAATTTTTAGCACAAAGAATATATTTTATTTTAAGCAGCTTATTTATATGTTCACTTGTTGTATCTAATTTAATATTTCAAAAATTCTTTTACTGGTATCCATTTGGAAAATCAGAATTCTTGGGAGCTAAATTTTTTGAAATATCAGTTGGCGTACTTCCTTATCCTATTACATTCTTAATTACCGACTTAATCTCTGAAATTTATGGCAAAAACAAAGCCAATCAGGTAGTTACTAGTGGTATTTTTGCTTCAATCTTTTCATTAGGAATTGTTTATGTTGCCAATCATGTTCCGGCAATAGAAGGTTCTCCTGTAGATGATGTTTTGTTTACAAAAGTCTTCGGACAAACAGCTCTTGCGGTTTTAGCTTCTATGTTAGCTTATTTAGCAGCTCAATATATCGATATCCAGATTTATCATTTTTGGAAAAAAGTAACCAATGGTAAAATGCTTTGGGTACGAAATAATTTTTCTACTATAACTTCTCAAGCTGTAGACACATTTACAGTATTGCTTTTATTGTGCTTTTTTGAAATTTTACCTTGGAATGTTTTCGGGAAATTATTCATCAGCGGATTTGCTTTTAAATTATTCATTGCGCTTTTAGATACTCCATTTTTATACCTTTTTGTATTTATTTTTAGAAAAAGGTTTAATTTAAAGTTGAACGACGAAATTTCAATCGATTAAGTTATTTTTTTAACGAAAAGTTAAACCTTTTTGGGTAATTTGGCCTTAAATTTGAAATTAAATTCACCATTAATAACAATTTTATGGCAAAAAAAATCCTGAAAATAGTTGGTATTTTCTTACTTGTAAGTGTTGTTGCACTTGCTGCAGCTCCATTTATCTTTAAAGACAAGATAAAAAGTATGGTATTAAAAACCATTAACGAAAATGTTGATGCTAAAGTTGCTTTTACAGATGTAGATTTAAGTTTATTAAAAAGCTTTCCGCAAGCAAATGTTACTATTGAAGAGTTAAGCATTATTAACAAAGCTCCTTTTGAAGGTGATACTTTGTTTTATTCTGGTGAATTGAATTTAAAAATGAGCATTAAAGAACTTTTCAAAAGTGAAAATGAAACTATGAATTTAGAAAGTTTCAGTTCTTCTAATGCAGTTGTAAATGTTATTTTTAACAAAGAGGGTTTAGCCAACTTTGACATTGCTTTAAAAACAGACGAAAAGAAGGAAGAAAGCGAGAGTTCTCCATTTAATTTAAGCATTCAAAACTACGAAATCGAGAATCTTAAACTAACTTATTTAGATGAAGGTTCTAACATGAAATTAGCTTTAAACGAGTTAAATCATAAAGGAAAAGGAAATTTTGCAGCTCAAAAATTAGATTTAGATACTGAAACTACTACCCGTTTATCATTTGAAATGGATGGCGCTAAATACATGAATAATGTAATGTTGAATTTAGATGCTGTTTTAGGAATCGATTTAGATAAAATGAAGTTTGAATTTAAAGAAAATAAAGCTTTAATTAATCAGTTGCCTTTAGAGTTCGATGGTTTTCTTCAAATGTTAGAAGATGGCCAGTTATATAACTTAACTTTTAAAACCCCAACTTCAGATTTTAAAAACTTCCTAGGATTAGTACCCGAGGCTTATGCAGGAAATATAAACCAAGTAAAAACAACGGGAGAATTTAAAGTTTCTGGTAAAGTAGATGGAAAACTAACTGAAACTACTATCCCAAAATTTAATTTAGAATTAGCCTCTAATAATGCTTCGTTCCAATATCCTGATTTACCAAAATCGGTTAAAAACATTGTAATTGATACTCATATTGTAAACGAAACTGGTTTAATGAGTGACACCTATGTAAATTTAGATCAATTGTCTTTTGCTATTGATCAAGATGTTTTTAATGCTAAAGCTAATATTAGAAATTTAGACACAAATCCATTAGTTAATGCGGAACTTAAAGGTGTAGTTAATTTAGCTAATGTTACAAAAGCATATCCTGTAAAATTAGAAAAACCTTTAACAGGTATTTTAAAAGCAGATGTTACTACAAAATTTGATATGAATTCTGTTGAAAAAAGTCAATATCAAAATATTCAAAACTCAGGAATTATTCAATTAAGTGGCTTCCAATATGAAGGCGAAGAAATGGCAAAACCATTCAAAATTAATAATACTGAAGTAGTATTTAATACAAGCCAAATTCGTTTAAATGCTTTCGATGCTAAAACGGGTGATAGTGATTTACAAGTTAATGGTAGTTTAGATAACCTTTACGGATTCTTGTTTAAAAATCAAGTTCTAAAAGGAAACTTCAATATGAATTCTACAAAATTTGTAGTTGCTGATTTTATGTCTCCAACAACTACAACAAACGATGAAGGTAAAAAGACAACTGAAGCTGTAAAAATTCCTTCATTCTTAGATTGTTCTTTAACTGCAAAAGCTGGAACTGTTGTTTATGATAATTTAAACTTAAAAAATGTATCTGGGAACTTAGCTATTAAAGATGAAGCAGTAACGCTTTCAAATTTAAAAATGGATATTTTTGGAGGAAATATTGGATTAACAGGAACCGTTTCTACAAAAGGAAATACGCCCAAATTTAATATGGATTTAGGTCTAAATGCTGTAAATATTGCCGAATCGTTTACGCAATTAGACATGTTAAAAAGTATTGCTCCTATTGCCAATACAATCAATGGAAAATTAAACTCAACAATTAAATTATCAGGAGACTTAAAGCAAGATATGACACCGAATTTAAAAACGCTTTCGGGTGATTTAGTAGGCCAATTATTATCGACAACCATAAACGAAAACAACTCAAAACTATTGAGTTCACTAAGTAATAATGTTAAGTTTTTAGATATTAATAAATTGAATTTAAATGATGTTAAAGCTTCGCTTTCTTTCAAAGATGGAAAAGTTGCATTAAAACCAATGAATTTAAAATACCAAGATATAAATATGACAATTGGTGGAACTCATGGTTTTGATCAAAGCATGAATTATGATGTAAAATTTGATGTTCCTGCTAAATATTTAGGAACTGAAGTAACTTCATTAATTTCTAAATTAACTCCTGCAGATCAACAAAAAATAGAGAGTGTTCCAGTAACTGCAAACTTAACAGGAAGTTTTAGTAGTCCGGCTGTTAAAACAGATTTAAAAGCTGCAACCACTAATTTAGTTACACAATTAGTTAAAATGCAAAAAGACAAATTAATTAATCAAGGAACTGGTGCGTTGAGTAATTTATTAGGAGGAAATAGTTCATCTACTACTTCAAATGCAACAAGTACAACTGATACTACAAAAACAACGACTACAACTGCACCAAAAGAGCAAATTAAAGACGGTGTTAAAAACGCTTTAAATGGTTTACTTGGAGGTAAAAAGAAAAAAGAATAACACTTATAAGTTAAAATAAAAAAGCCACTCAAATGAGTGGCTTTTTTTATAATTAGAAATACTGTTATTACTGTCCTAATTTATCAATTGCCGCTTGAACTTCTAAATCATCTCCTTCAAAAACATGCTCTTCAGTTTTTACTTCTCCATTAACATCTGTTGTTAATGTAACTACAGCTTTAACTTTTCCGCCACCGCTTTTCTCTTTGGTAACTTTCATATCAACAATTTTCGTTTCTGTACTATGGTTACAATTTGGTCCATGAACATGATGTCCTTCACCAATATATTTTCCATTCTCATCATATTGAGCCATACATTTAGCTTTACAAGCTTCTGAACAACCATTTGCTTCACAAAATGCAGCACACTCTTCTTTAGTCATTGTTGCACATTTCGATAAATCACATTGACCGTGTTCTCCACAAGTCATTTTAGTTTTTGCACAACACGATCCTTTTTCAGTAGTAGCAGAATGACCTCCTAAAATTGGAGCAATTACTAAACCAATTAAACACGTTAATTTAATTAAGATGTTCATAGATGGACCAGAAGTATCTTTAAATGGATCTCCAACAGTATCTCCTGTAACTGCAGCTTTATGCGCATCTGAACCTTTATAAGTCATTTCTCCATTAATCTCAACTCCAGCTTCGAAAGATTTTTTAGCGTTATCCCAAGCTCCACCAGCGTTGTTTTGGAACACTGCCCAAAGTACACCTGAAACGGTAACACCCGCCATATAACCACCTAACATTTCTGCTACTAATTGGTTATTATCTGGATATACTAACATTCCAATTAAAACAATTGCAATTGGGAAACCAATAGTTAAGATTCCTGGCAACATCATTTCGCGCAAAGCCGCTTTAGTTGAAATTTCAACACATTTACCATATTCTGGTTTACCTGTTCCTTCCATAATACCTGGAATATCTTTGAACTGACGACGTACTTCGTATACCATGTCCATTGCTGCTTTACCTACAGAATTCATTGCTAATGCAGAGAAAACTACAGGAATCATACCTCCTATACACAACATTGCTAATACCGGTGCTTTGAAAATGTTAATACCATCAATTCCTGTAAACGTTACATAAGCAGCAAATAAAGCTAACGAAGTTAAAGCCGCAGAAGCAATTGCGAAACCTTTACC
>JAIXHM010000017.1 GCA_030145825.1 Flavobacterium sp. | reverse complement strand
CAACTGATATTCATCCTGAAGGGGCAATCTTTGCTCGTGGGGCTTGTGATGATAAAGGACAAATGTACATGCATGTAAAAGCATTTGAATATATGATTCAAAATAATTGCTTACCATGTAACGTAAAATTCATGATTGAGGGTGAAGAAGAAGTTGGTTCAAAAAGCTTAGGTTGGTTTGTAGAAAGAAATCAAGAGAAATTAGCAAATGATGTGATTTTGATTTCAGATACGGGGATGATTTCAAACCAACAACCATCCATTACAACTGGGTTAAGAGGGTTGAGTTATGTTGAAGTGGAAGTAACAGGTCCAAATCGCGATTTACATTCTGGTTTATACGGTGGAGCAGTTGCAAATCCAATTAATATTTTAGCTAAGATGATTGCTTCACTTCACGATGAAAATAATCATATTACTATTCCAGGATTTTATGATAAGGTAGAAGAATTATCTGCTGAAGAGAGAGCTGAAATGGCAAAAGCACCTTTTTCTTTAGAGAATTATAAAAAGGCTTTAGATATAGCTGATGTTTATGGAGAAAATGGTTATGTTACCAATGAGCGTAATTCTATTCGTCCTACTTTAGATGTAAACGGAATTTGGGGTGGTTATACTGGTGAAGGAGCTAAAACAGTTATTGCTAGTAAGGCTTATGCTAAAATTTCGATGCGATTAGTTCCAAATCAAGATTGGGAAGAAATTACAGAATTGTTTACAAAACATTTTGAAAGTATTGCACCAAAGGCAGTAAAAGTAAAAGTAACGCCACATCATGGAGGTCAAGGTTATGTAACTCCAATTGATAGTATTGGGTATCAAGCTGCGAATAAAGCGTATACAGAAACTTTTGGTGTGCCAGCAATTCCAGTTCGTTCAGGCGGAAGTATTCCTATTGTAGCTTTATTTGAGAAGGAATTAAAGAGTAAAACCATTTTAATGGGCTTTGGCTTAGATAGTGATGCGATTCATTCACCAAATGAACATTTTGGGGTTTTCAATTATTTAAAAGGTATTGAAACCATTCCGTTATTCTATAAGTATTTTACAGAAATGAGTAAATAATAAAAATCCCGATGTAAATCGGGATTTTTTTTATAAGTATTTATGTGTGTTGGTAATTGCTTTTTTGTTTTTGTAATCTATCCAAGCTTGCCCTTTTCTCTTTCGCATAAAATTGTCGTAATGACGCATAAAGAAAACATTGTAAACAGCTTTTGCTAAGTTTGTTGGTTTTCTTGGAAAAGCTCTTAAACTCATCGAAAACCCTGGAGTTATATATTTCATATAATGCCAATAGCCTTCTGGCATATATAACATTTCACCATGTTTTAAATTACAAATAAGTCCTTTTACATTTTTTAAAGCTGGAAATTTTTCAAAATCAGGATTTTCAAAATCAATATCTTCTCTCGAGATTAAGGAATATGGTACTTTGTACATAAATGGTGTTTGGTCAGGGGCAAACAAAATACATTGTTTTTCACCATGAAAGTGAAAATGTAAAATATTGGAATAATCAATATCAAAATGCATGAAAACTTTTGAATTTTGACCGCCAAAAAACAGCATTGGTAATTGTTTAACTAATCGTAAACCAATTTTTGGCCATTTAAAATCATTTTGAAGTTGTGGCACTTCATTCATTAAATTGTATAAAAAAATGCGATAATTTGTAGGTTTTGATTGGAGTAAATCTACATAATCACTCATTTTCATTTTAGCATGGGCTTCGTTAAAGCCATCTTTGTGGGAAACTGGTCTGTCGTCATATAATGGAACAATTTTTTCGCCAGCAACTTTTTTGATGTAATCTAAATTCCATTTAGAAAAAGCAGGCCAATCTTCGGTGAGATTTTCTATAACAACAGGTTGTTGTGTTTTTACGTATTTATTGTAAAAATCTTCCTTTGAAATTTTCTTTACACGTTCAATTTCTGTTAATTGAATTACACCCATAAATCAATATTTAGCCTAACAAAATTATTAAACAGCTATTAAACTATTTCTTTTTTTGTGAAAATTTTAAAGATTAGTGTAAAACAATCCATTCATTGTGCCATAAGTAATTCCATTTCGCTTTAGCCATATCACAGCTTGGGTCAATTAAAATTTGTGCAGGCTTGTCGTTTATTGAGTTTTTACAATCTATATATATTGAAATATCCTTTTCATTATATTCTTTTTTAATTCTCTGGCAATATTGCCACAATAAATCTGGACAAACCGCCAATTGTTTGGCTTGTATATAGGTTAATTTTTTATGGTAATCGTAAAATGATTCTTTTTTTGTTATATTGTCTACTATTTTTATATTGAGTTTACCAGTTCTCTCGCGAAGCATTACACGCCAGCTCAATCGATGGCCTTCTTCTGTCCATAACACATCACCTTTTATGAAATAATGCCTTAATGGTAATAAAAGTTGTACAATCAGTAAAGGGATAATAAAGTAATGAACCAATCTTTTGCCAAAGTAATTGAGATTATTGTCGATTTCGATTTTTTCTTTAAAGAAAAGTTGCCTAATTCTTTCAGACTCATAAAAAAAGACTGAAAAGCTCAAGGCCATATAAGGAAATATTCCAATTCGTAGTGTGTAAGAATTAAATAAATGAAAAAAAATTGATATTACTAAAGCAAAATTTCTTGTTCGTTTGTACAATAATAAAGGAACAATAAATAAGTCAAATAATAACCCTGCATAAGCAAAAGAGATATAAAACCATTTTTGCGAAAATAATTCTAAAAGATATGGTCTCACAGTTATTCTTTGTAGTAAAATTTTGGTAAATGTGCCGTCGAGCCAATCAGGATAAAATTTAGCAATTGCGGCGTAAGTATAAACAATACCAATTAATAAAATAAATAAAATTACGATCCATTGTGGAATTGTGTTTTTCTTTTTTACATAGCCAAATTTTGCATCTAGTGATTTTTCTTGATTGGCTGGTAAAAAAATCATTATAAAGCTAATTACAAGTAATAAATAGTAGTGATTGTAATAGACTTCTTTTTGCATAAAGTAAACTCCGCTTAATAAAATGGTAAAAAGAATAATATTAATTCGGTATCTAAGGCCTAGCATTATTCCTAAGCCGGTTAAGCCTATTAATCCAAAATAATAATACATGCCGTTTCCAGGCAGCGGCTGAAGCCAATCGAAACCTATGAAATTAAAGGTGAATTTTGGTTCAATTAAGATAGCTTTAATCCAACCATGCAAAATAGCTAGTAAACTTTCACAAACGATTAAAAAACCAAGTGATATTCTAAATATAATTAAGGCTGCACCATCAATATTTTTGAATAAAAGTTTATTCATTTATAAGTTTAAGATAAGCTAAGCTAAAATCTTTGTCTAGTTTTATTTGTTTTTTTAATTCTTCAACAGAATCAAATTTTAATTCTTCTCTTATATGTTTTATAAATGAGATTGTTAGAGTTTGGTTATATAAATCTTGATCAAAATCTAAAAAATTAACCTCTAAAGAATAGTTTTTGTCTGGAAATGTTGGATTGTAACCAATGTTCATCATTCCATATATTTTTTGTCCCTTGTAAATAGAAGAAACAATATAAACTCCATTTTTTGGAATTAATTTATAATCTTCAGGAATCTCAATGTTAGCAGTAGGAAAGCCAATTGTACGACCAATTTTTTTACCACCAACTACTTTACCTGAAAGAAAATAGTTGTAACCAAGATATTGATTAGCAAGTTCAATTGCTCCATTGTCTAAAGCATTTCTAATTTTAGTTGAACTTATTGTTACTTCATTTAGTTCTTCAGCAGAAATTTGTTCTACTTCAAAATTATAAACCTTTCCAAAATCAATAAGATCATCAATAGTAGCAGTTCTATTTCTGCCAAATCTATGATCATAACCAATTATTATTTTTTTTATATGAAGTTTGTCAACTAAAATATTTTTTACAAAATCTTCAGCAGTTAATCTCGAAAATTCGTTATCAAACGGATGTATAATTAAATTTTGAATCCCAATTTTATTTAATAACTCAGATTTTTCAGGAATGGTGTTCAATAGCTTTATATCATTGTCTTTTTGCAAAACCATTCTTGGATGTGGGAAGAATGTTAATACTAAACTTTCTAAGTTTCTCTCGTTCGCTTGCTTTACGAGTTTGCCTAATATTACTTTATGTCCTAAATGAACTCCATCAAAAGTTCCTAGCGTTAAGATGCTATTTTTTTCGCTTTTAAAGTCCTGAAGGTTGTTGTAAATTTTCAAAAGGTAATTTTTTACAAAAATAAGAATATAAAAAAAAAGAGAATCAATATTGATTCTCTTTTTAAAATATTTAGTTGAAATTTATTCTTTAATGAATTTTAAAGTTTTAGCTCCATTTTCTGTTTGTAATTTTATAAAATATACACCAGAAGCAAATCCAGAAGTATTAACTGTAAAATTAGAATTAGATGAATTCGATTTTACTACTGATTGACCTAAGTAGTTAATTACTTCATAAGATACTTTATTTCCTAATTCGCTTGGTACAGAAACATTTAAAATGTTGTTTGTAGGGTTAGGATATAAAGAAATTGCATTTAAAGGACTGTATGTGTCAGATTTTAATGTTGCGTCTGTTCCAAAATAATATACACCAGCTAAACCAGTTGGAGTAGTAGCAGTTAATTTAACGTTAGAACCAAATGATCCTAGTGAAGTTGCATAAGTACTTCCTTCTCCATCTTTAAATACTTTTAAAGCTGATCTTGAGTTACCTGTTTCAGATTCCCAGCCAGCAATTTCAGCTTCTGTAAAATAGAATGTCATTGAGCTGCTTCCTGAAGCATTGTTTGTTGTAGGTGTAACTGTAAAAGTTTTAGACATAACTTTTAAATTATTAGCAGTATTTCCACCGTAATTTGTTGCAAAAGTAGAAACAGAAGTCGCACTTCTATTTACAACTACTGATGTACAACCATAGTTAAAATTATCAGCCGTTGCATTTAACATAATGTTTCCATTTGAGTTGTCTACTGCATAAAAAGTTCCTGCTTGGTTAACTAAATTCATTGAATTAGTAGGAGCATTAATTTCTGTTTGAACATTAACTGTCCCAGAAACAGTTAATAAAACATCGTCTAACATAATCCAATTCATGTCAAAAGTATTATGGTGTCTGAATACCAAATAAACTGTTTGTCCTGCATAAGAGGTTACGTCTACATTTATTTGAGCTCTACTTGCACCTGCAGCTAAAACAGAATTATTAATTACTGGTGTCACTGCATTTAAAGTTGATGTAGTGAAAGTTGAAGGATTTGTAGTCGTTAAATAAACTGAATAATGTTCGAGATGGTATGGAGCTGATTGAGTTGTTCCAATCCAAAAACTTAAATTTGCTGCACCACCAGTTGGGATATTAAAAGGTGTTCCATTAAATAAAATATTATCAGGATTTAATCCAGTAGATGGTGAAATCCAAGATCTTGAAAAGGCAAAATTTGTGTCAAAACCAATGGTGTTTGTCGTTGCCCCTAATCCCCAATTGTAGGTGTCGCCATCTAAATCTTTTATGCTTCCAAGGTTTATTGTTGCGTTGTCAAAAGTTTCCTCAAAAGCAATAATGTTTAAAGATGGAGTAACTGCAGAGTCATCGTCAGAGATTGTTATATTTAATGTAGATTTACTAGCAATAACTGTACCATCACCACCATTTGCATTAAGATTCATGCCAATAGTTAATGTTTCATCTCCTTCAATAATTGCATCTTTAAAATAACGAATTGTTAAAATTTTATCAGCTGTAGATCCAGCATTAAAAGTTACGCTAGGAGTCATAATTTGGTAATCTACATTATTTGTAGCTGTTCCTCCTGCATTTGTAAAGGTTATTGTCGCATTTTGCGTTGGAGCCTTAATTATAGAAACTTTATAATCTACATCAAAAAAAGTTGTAGTACAATCAGTACCTTCGTTAACAGTACAATAATTTACATCAGGGTTGAAGTAAATACCAGCTGATGGAGCAGTTGCTCCATTTGAAGTATTTAAAGTGTTTCTTCTAGGTGAGTTTGTCATTACGGCTACCATTCTTGCCTTTTGATCAGCAGTAAAAGTATCCATACAATAATCATCAGTATAATCCATATAGTTTTGGATCATATCAACGCCTGGTGTTGTTGGACAAGAATCCGTGCCAACTGGGCAACCAAAGTTTGGTGCATTAGCAGCAGGAGTATCTGCACAATAGTCTTTATTTGTTGCAGCGTTTGTTAATGGGCATGTACTATTATCACCCCATATGTGACGCAGACCTAACCAATGACCAACTTCATGTGTCATTGTTCTTCCCAAATTATAAGTTGGGTTTAAGATAAATGTTCCATCGTCTAAATCAGTAGTTCCGAAAGCATCAAATGAAGCAACTACACCATCAGTATTTGCTGTAGTTGTACCAGCAGGAATTCCAGATAAACCTGAACCTACAGGGAATTGTGCATAGCCTAAAACACCATCCATATCTCCTCCAAAACGAACTGTCCACATGTTAAGGTATTTCGTAGGATCCCAAATAGTAGCAGCTTTAACTGCTTCAGTAGCAGCGTTGTCATAGCTATCCGTTGTAGTTACAACCCTGTCAATACCATTCGTAGGGTTTCCAGATGGGTCTCTTTTGGCTAAAACAAAGTTTATTTCACAATCAACAGCTAAACCTGTTGTATTTGCACCACCATTTGTTCCTGCCATTCTTCTGTAATCCTCATTCATGACTTGGATTTGAGAAATAGCTTGCGCATCAGTAATGTTTTCACCAGTTCCTAAACAATCACCATTATGAATAATGTGTATTACAACTGGAATATTGTAAATAGCCTGAGGAGCACGATTTGTTGATGAATTTTTACGCTTAATTTCTTCAACTAGAGGAGCAATCCAATTCTCAAATTCTTCCGTTGTTTGTCTATTAGGATACTTTGCTTTCAATAAGTTTTCATATTCCGTCGAATAACAACGAATTCTGTCGGAATGAGTAGAATTTTCTGAGGTCGTTTTTTTGCCAAATTTAATAGGTTGCGATTTTAAGCTTTGTGCACTTAAATTAAGACCTATTAGCAAAAAAAAACTCAATAAAGTAATTTTTTTCATAATTAAAATTTAATGTAGGTTTAATATAGCAAATATATTATAAAAAATTTAAAAAAGTATATTTTCTTATTTTAATCAGAAATAAGCTCTATTCTTTATTAATAAAATTCATAATTAATAGTCTAAAAAGGAAAATTAAATCTTTATCAAATTCCTCTATAGTTTTGAATTACTTACTCCTTAGTTTTGATTTTTAAGATTAGGCAATACAAATTTTTTCAAATGTGTTTTTTGTTAGAAAAAAAATAAACAAGCTATTAATTTTTTAAGGTTAATTTTTTTAGATTAATTTTTTATATTTTTGTTAACTATTTAATAACCAAATTATAACCTAATGAAAAAATTATTACTAATTATCATTTTGTTTTCTATTAGTTTTTATGCTCAAGAAAGAAAATTATGGCATAAAATAGAAAGTAAAAATGTAGAATTAAAAGAGAAAGTTCGGAGAGCATCTACTCCTTCAGATTTTACTCTTTGGAATTTGAATCTAGATGATTTAAAATCTAAATTATTAAATGCACCTGTAAGAGGAAATTTTTCAGGTAATTCAAATGTCATTATTGAATTGCCAAATGCAACAGGTCAGCTAGAAAAATTTAGAGTTTTAGAAACCCCAATAATGGAAGAAGGGTTGGCTCTAAAATTCCCAAACATTAAATCATATGTTGGTCTGGGTATTGATGATAAATCTGCAATTGCAAGATTTTCAGTTACTGAATTTGGGTTACACAGTATGACTTTGTCAACTGGAAAAAGTACCGCCTTTATTGATCCATATACAGAAGATAGAGAAAATTATATTGTATACAATAGAGCTAGTTTAGGCGGAGATAATCAAGCATTTGAGTGTTTGACAGATGAAGAAGCTCATCTACCTAGTCTAGAAAATGATAGAAGAGACAATTCTTCAAACAGAGAAGACACTGACGATAAAAAATTGAGAACGTATCGTTTGGCACAATCTTGTACTGCTGAGTATGGAAATCTGTTTAGAGGAAATACTCTAGACCCCATTGCTACTCAAAAGGCAAGAATTCAAGCACAAATGGCTATCACAATGACTCGAGTAAATGGTGTTTATGAAAACGACTTGGGAATTACTATGATTTTTGTTGCTAATAACGATTTGATTATTTATTTAGGAGCAACAAATTCTGATCCTTGGACAAATGAATACAATGTAAGAACTGGAGAAACTATTGATGCTCAAATAGGTTTTAATAACTATGATATTGGACACAATTTTAACACTTCAGGCGGTGGTAATGCAGGTTGTATTGGTTGTGTTTGTAGCTCTGATAGTAATCCAAGTGGAGGGTTTCATAAAGGAACTGGAATGACTGGTAGATCTAATCCTACGGGCGATGCTTTTGATATTGATTATGTTGCCCATGAAATGGGGCATCAGTTTGGAGGATTTCATACTCAAAGTAGTTCTAATTGTCGTTCTGGTAGTGGTTTAACGGAAGTTGAACCAGGTTCAGCATCAACAATTATGGGCTATGCAGGTATTTGCCCTGCTAATGTACAAAGTAATAGTGATGCATACTTTGCTTATGTAAACATTAGAGATATTATGGAAAATGTAAAATATGGTGTCAGTTCTTCATGTGCACAAATCACAAATATTTCAAATAATCCACCTACTGCTAATGCGGGTAGAGATTATGTAATTCCAAAATCTACAGCTTTCATGTTAGTTGGCGAAGGTTCAGATCCTGATGGAGATCCAATTACTTACACTTGGGAACAAAATGATCCTCAAAACCCAAATTCTACAGCAGCTCCAACTGCAACTAGAGCAGTAGGCCCAATGTTTAGGTCAATTTGGGGAACTTCTTCTCCGGTTCGTTATATGCCAAATATGACTACTGTTTTAACAGGTGCGACTTCAAATACTTGGGAAGTATGTCCTTCAGTTGCTCGTGATTTAAATTTTTCTTTAACGGTAAGAGATAATAATACAGGAATTGGTCAAACAGCTACAGATTTGATGAAAGTTACAGTAGACGGAGTTGCTGGTCCTTTTGTGGTTAATATTCCAAATACTGCGGTTTCTTGGCAAGCAGGAACTAATCAAACAGTTACATGGAGTGTGGCTGGAACTGATGCAAATGGAGTTAATGCAAAATTTGTCGATATATTTTTGTCAACAAATGGAGGAACATCGTTTGATATTATGTTAGCAAGTAAGGTTCCAAATGATGGCTCAGAAACGATTACTGTTCCAAATATGGTTGGTACGTCTAATAGAATTATGGTTAAAGGATGGGACAATATCTTTTTTGATGTATCTAATACTAATTTTTCTATTACTGCGCCAGCGTCTACAATGTCTATAGCATTTAATGGTGTTGAAGGTGAACAGAATAAGTCAATTTGTCAAGGAAGTTCTATATCTTATCCAATTGCCTACAAAGCACTAGGAGGTTTTGGAGGTACAACGACTTTTAGCGCGACAGGGAATCCTGCTGGAACAACAGTAACATTTAATCCAACTGCTATTTCAACAGACGGTGAAGTAACAATGACAATTTCAAACACAACAGGAATTACTCCTGGTTTATACAATGTTATTGTGACAGCTACTTCAGGGGCAGTAACGAAAACGGCTCCATTCTATCTAGATTTACTAGATGCTAATTTTGCATCTACCACTTTAACTTCACCAGCAAATAATGCTGTAGCTCAAAATACATCATTAACACTTACATGGACAGCTCAAACTAATGCTACATTGTATGATGTTCAAGTTGCTACTGATAATAGTTTTACAAATATTGTGAGTTCAGGAACTGTAACGACAAACAGTTATGCGCTTTCAGGTTTAACCCAAGGAACCACTTATTACTGGAGAGTTTTACCTAAAAATACTTCTTGTAGTGGTGTTTACAGTACAGAAAACACATTTACAACTGGTGTTGTTGATTGTCCTGGATCTGTTTCATCTACAAATGTTCCACTAACAATTGCAACAACGGCAAATGTTACTATTAATTCAACATTAAATATACCTACTGGTGGCACAATTAGTGATGTAAATATTACTATGAATGTTACGCATACTTGGATTAATGATTTAACAGCTACTTTGATTTCTCCTAGTGGTACTCAAGTAAAATTAATTCAACAGCAATGTTCACCGAGTGCTTCAATTAATGATATAGTTGCAACTTTTGACGATTCTGGTTCAAATATTATTTGTGGTAATTCACCTGGAATTTCGGGAACGGTTAAGCCATTAGAATTATTATCATCATTTAATGGTGAAAATTCAACAGGAAATTGGATCTTAAGAATTCTAGATTCTTATAATGGAGACGGAGGCTCTTTAAATAGTTGGAGTTTAAATATTTGTACAGTACAACCATTAAGTGCAGAGAATTTTGATAATTCAATATCTGATGTTTCTATTTATCCTAATCCAAATAATGGATCTTTCAATATACAAATGAATCTATTGGAGGAGAATACATCAATAAAAGTTTTTGATATTAGAGGAAGATTAATGGTAGATCGAAAAGTGAATGCTACAGGTTTAGTAAATGAAGTAGTTAATTTACAAAGTGCTCAATCAGGTATTTATTTAGTAACTATTGAAAACGGTTCTAAGAAAGTTACCAAGAAAATTGTTGTTGAATAATAACAAGTAATGATAAAAAGAAAATCCCGCAATTGCGGGATTTTTTATTTATAAGAATCTAAAAAATTAGTTTCTTTCTTTTCGTTCCAATTCAGCTTGAAATTCTTCCATTACAGGTTTAACGGTGCTTTCTGGTAAATCAGCAATTTTTATATACATTAAGCCATCTACAGCGTTGTTAAACAATGGGTCAACATTAAAAGCAATAACTCTTGCATTTTGTTTAATATACTTTTTAATTAAAACAGGTAAACGCAAATTTCCAGGTTCAACTTCATCAATAATTTTGTCAAATTTATTTAAATCAGCTTCAGCTTCATTAAAAACAAAATCTTTATCAGCGTCTTTTAATTGTACTTTATACTCTTTTTTAGGACGAACATATTGCGCAATGTAAGGGTCGTAATAATGCGATTTCATAAATTCAATCATTAACGATTTAGAGAAATCTGAAAATTGATTACTTATACTTACACCTCCAATTAAATATTTGTGTTCAGGGTAACGCAATGTTGTATGCACAATGCCTTTCCAAAGTAAAAATAAAGGCATCGGCTTTTGCTGATATTCTTTACAAATAAAGGCGCGTCCCATTTCTATTGACTGGCTCATTAAATCGTAAAGCTCAGGTTCAAATCTAAAAAGTTCGTGTAAATAAAATCCATCTATTCCATGTTTTGAGTAGATTTCTGAACCTAATCCCATTCTATAAGCACCAGCAATTTGTTGCAGTTCTTCGTCCCACAAAAACATATGGTGATAATATTTGTCATATTGATCTAAATCAATTGATTCATTAGTACCTTCACCAACTTCTCTAAAAGTAATTTCCCTTAATCGACCAATTTCGTGTAAAATATTTGGAATTTTATCAGCAGTAACTAGAAAAACTTCATAGTTTTTACTTTGTAGTAATCTATAATCACCTTCACGAACAAAATTAATTTCTTCAAGAATTTGTTCATGATTAGCTGGTTTTGCAATTTGTTTAGGTGGTTTAGGAACCTTAAGTGATGGTGTTGAAATTAGTTTTGTTGTCTCTTTTTCAAAAGCATTAGACAACATATAAGTTTTTCTTCGTAAAAAATCACCATATTCTTCCAGATTTACATGTTCATTTTGTTCAGCAATAGAAATAGGTTTCCCAATTCTAACTTTAATGACTCTGTTTTTTTGTGTTAATAATTCACTTGGAAGTTTTGCAGTTCTCAAGGTGTCATTTAAATTTGATAAAAAGTAGAATAATTTACTGTTTTTAGCATGGAAGTAAATAGGAACAACAGGAACGTTAGCTTTTTTGATAATTTTTATGGCACTTTCTTCCCAAGGTTTGTCAACTACTAGTTTGCCATCTTTGTATGTAGAAACTTCTCCAGCTGGAAATATTCCTAGAGGTTTACCATCGGCTAAATGACGTAATGTTTCTTTAATACCTACAACACTTGATTTAGCATCCTTATGGTTTTCAAAAGGATTAACTGGCATTATGTAAGGTTTCATAGGTTCAATTCTATGTAATAAGAAATTGGCGATAATTTTAAAATTAGGCTCTTTTTCGAGCATTAATTTTAATAACAATATACCATCAATGCCACCTAATGGATGATTTGAAATTGTAATGTAAGGACCTTCTTTTGGTAAACGTTTTAAGTCTTCTTCAGGAATTTCAAATTTAATTTGAAATTCATCTAATATGGCATTTAAAAAAGCTAAATCTTCTAAATGTTTGTTGCGGTTGTATATATCATTCAGGGTAGAAATTTTTAGAACTTTCATGAGTAACCACCCTGAAAACGTTCCTAAAAAGCCGTATTTATCTGCATTTATAGCTTTTGCTACCTCTTTGGCTGTAACTAATCCCATCTATATTTTTGAATTGAGCGAAAAACAAAGATAAAAATAATTGTGAATTAAATTTTCATTTACCTTCTAAATGTAGAATAAAACTTATGAATAATGCTGCATTGTTTTGATTATAAATAGATTAACTATTAGCGTGTAATGGTAGTAATAGATAGCTTTTTTTTATTATTTTTGAACGAATTCAAACCAAAAATAGATGAAGATAATTTCTTATAATGTTAATGGAATTAGAGCGGCAATTACAAAAGGATTTTTAGATTGGTTAAAAAGTGCAAATCCCGATGTAATATGTTTACAAGAGATTAAAGCAACAGTAGATCAAATCCCCAAATTAGAAATAGAATTAGCGGGATACCCTTATCAATATTATTTTCCTGCCGAAAAAAAAGGTTACAGCGGAGTGGCTATTCTTTCTAAAGTTGAGCCCAAGAATGTGGTTTACGGAACAGGTATTGATTATATGGATAAAGAAGGTCGAAATCTTAGAGTCGATTTTGAAAATGTGTCGGTTATGAGTTTATATTTGCCTTCTGGTACAAATATTGATAGGTTAGATCATAAGTTTCAATATATGTTCGACTTTCAAAAATATATCGATAATCTAAAAAAAGAAATTCCTAATCTAGTTATATGTGGCGATTATAATATTTGTCATGAAGCAATTGATATTCATGATCCTATTAGAAATGCTAAAGTATCTGGTTTTTTACCCGAAGAAAGAGCTTGGTTAGATGGTTTTATGAAAAGCGGATTTGTAGATACTTTTAGATTTCTAAATAAAGAACCTCACAATTACAGTTGGTGGAGTTATCGTGCAAATGCAAGAAATAATAATAAAGGATGGAGAATAGACTATTGCTTGGCAGCGGAACCTTTGAAAGATAAAATTCAAAGAGCACTTATTTTGCCTGAGGCAAAACATTCCGATCATTGTCCAGTTTTAGTAGAGTTAAATTAAAGAAAATAATAACCAATTATGATAAAAAAAGTTGCCCTTGCCGTGGTAGTTTTAGGATTAACTACTTCATGTGTGTCTAAAAAAATCTATCAAGATTTAGAAAGTAAATATGCCGATTTGAAAAAAGAGCGTAATGCTTTAGCTGATGAAAATGAAAATTTAACAGCAACAAAAAATCAATTAGAATTAGATAAAAATAGTCTTCAAGCTGAATTAGATAAAGCAAAAGCGGAACGCGATAAATTAGCAAATGATTACGCTGCTACGAAGAAAAGCTTAGATAATTTAAAATCTTCTTATAATGCATTAGAAAAAAATAGTAATGATGCTTTAGAAAGCAACATGAAAAAAAATCGTGAATTGTTAGCAGAGTTAGAAGCAAAACAAAAAGCTTTAAGTGCAGAACAAGAACGTTTAAATAAATTAAAATCTGATTTAGAAGCTTCGTCAACACGTTTGGCTGAATTAGAAAAAATGATGGCTGATAAAGAAGCAGCGATGAGAAAATTAAAAGAATCTTTATCAAAAGCTTTAAATGCGTTTGAAGGTAAAGGTTTATCTGTTGAACATAGAAATGGAAAAGTATATGTTTCTATGGAGAATAAATTGTTATTCGAATCTGGAAGTTGGACAGTTGGAACTGAAGGGAAAAAAGCAGTTAAAGCTTTAGGAAATGTTTTAGCAGAAAATCCAGAAATTTCAGTTTTAATTGAAGGTCACACAGACAACGATAAAATTGTAGGTTCTATTGGTGGTGGAGTAGAAAATAACTGGGATTTATCTACAAAACGTGCTACTGCAATAGTAAACATTTTATCTGAAAACAAAGGAATCGATAAAAAGAATTTAACGGCTGCTGGTCGTAGTGAGTTTGCTCCATTAGCAGGAAATGAAACTGCTGAAGGTAAAGCTAAAAATAGAAGAATTGAAATTATCTTAACTCCAAAATTAGATGAAATTTCTAAGTTGATGAGTGAGTTGTAATTTTAAAAAAGAATTAAACGCAAAAACTTGTCATTTCGAGCGAAGTCGAGAAATCTCATAATTTTGATTATGTGATTCTTTAAAAAAATCGGAGTGACAAGTTTTTTTATAAATAAATAACCTATGAAAAAAATAGCATTCTTATTCGCAATAATTCTTGTAAGTTGTTCTTCAACTAAAGATATTTCTTCCGAAAAAAACAGCATTAATCAACTTTTAGACAATTGGCACAAAGCGGCTGCCGAAGCTAATTTTGATAATTATTTTAATGCGATGTCAGAAGAATCTATTTTCATTGGAACCGATGCTACTGAAAATTGGAACAAAGCACAATTTATTGCTTTTGCAAAGCCTTATTTCGATAAAGGTCGCGCTTGGAGTTTTACAGCTTTAGAGCGAAATATTTATTTTTCTGAAGATGGTAAAACAGTTTGGTTTGATGAATTGCTTGATACTCAAATGAAAATTTGTAGAGGAAGTGGTGTTTTGCAAAAAATAAACAACGAGTGGAAGATCAAACACTATGTTTTATCTATGACCGTTCCAAACGAAAATGTAGATGAGGTGGTAAAAATTAAAGCGCCTATAGAAGACGCTTTGATTGATAAATTGCAATAAAAAAAGTTCTCGACTCCGCTCGAACTGACAATTAACTATAAATATGCTCCTTCAAATTTTTGAACATTTCAACGGTCATATTTTCTAAATCGTAGTCGTTTTTCCAACCCCAATCTTCTCTAGCAGATGTATCGTCAATACTTGCAGGCCAGCTGTCGGCAATTTTCTGACGAAAATCAGGTTCATAATCTAAAGCGAAGTTTGGATAATGTTTTTTAATTTCTTCACCAATTTGCTTCGGTGTAAAACTCATTGCCGCTAAATTATAAGAAGATCTAATTTTAATATTCTCTTTAGGAGCTTGCATAATTTCAATAGTAGCTTTAATAGCATCGTCCATATACATCATAGGCAATTCCGAGTTTTCACCTAAAAAGCTTGTGAAAGTTCCTTCAGTTATGGCTTTATGGTAAATGTCAACAGCATAATCTGTAGTGCCTCCACCTGCTTCAGTACTCCAGCTAATTAAACCTGGATAGCGAATACTTCTTACATCAACTCCGTATTGAGCATGGTAATACTCGCACCACCTTTCACCACACTGTTTCGAAATTCCATAAACCGTTGTGGGTTCCATTATGGTGTATTGAGGTGTGTTATGACGAGGTGTTGTTGGTCCAAAAACTGCAATACTTGAGGGCCAAAATATTTTTTGAATTTTTCCGGCTTTAGCTAGATTTAATACATGAAATAATGAGTTCATGTTTAAATCCCATGCAAATGCAGGGTTTTTTTCGGCAGTAGCAGAAAGTAATGCCGCCATTAAATAAACATCAGTAATATTATATTGTTCAATTAAATGCTCAATTTGATTATAATCGAGTGCATTTACCACCTCAAAAATACCATCATTAACTACGTCATTGTTTAACTTTCTAATATCTGAAGCTACAACATTTTCAACACCATATGTAGCTCTAAGTGTTTTTGTTAATTCGGTCCCAATTTGACCACAAGCGCCAATTATCAATATTTTGGTGTCCATTGTTATTTAATTAAGTTTGTCTTTACAAATATAATTATTTTTAAAAGCGATTATTGAGAATTTGATAAATTTTAATACAGTTTTAAGTGTCTATTTGTGAATTTTTTAACCCAAACATTTATACTTTTGCGGTATCTTTACATCTTAAAAAATAATTTTTAATAAAAATGAAATTCGTTTATAGTTTCCTTTTCCTTTTAGTTTTGGTTTCATGTAATGATTTTTCAGATTTGAGTGCTGAATCTGAAAAAAACAAACAACGAAATGAAGCTGTATTTAAAGCTATTTCTAAAGAGTGGAATTTTGTTTTTCCAAGTACTAAACCCGAAATTCATACAGCATTAAATGAATGGAAAGATTGGCAACAATTTCAAAATGAATTGGAACAAAAACCTAAAACATCTTTGTTGGCTTTTCAAATGAAAATTGAAAACGTTTCTAAAAGAGCAGACAGTCTTTATTTAACAGTTCCAGCAAAATTCAATAATCCTCAAGTTAGAAGTCGTTTAATTACTTTGGACACACAATTAAATTCGTTAAACACTTATTTGCATTTACAAGTAATTCCTGAAAAAAAGGTTATTGGTTTAATAAAAAGTGTGAATGAAGAAATTAAAAGTGTTTATAAACAACTTGAAGAAATTATCATAAAAGAAGCAATTCCAATGGAAATTGGTGAAGCCGATTTAATTAAAGCACTCGATACTTCTAGAATGGCTACTGAAAAAGTCTTTGATGATAACTTAAAAAAGATGGATTCAGTAAATGAAAAACCAAAAAGAAAACCTTTTTTAAAAAAATAAATTGTTTTGAGTAAGTCAGATATTGCATCGATTTATAGCAAAAATGTAAAAGCAGGTCAAATTGTTGATACATTTAATTCTCGAAAAAAAATTGCTGTAAATGGTTTAACAGGTTCATCATTATCTTTTTTAACTTCTACTTTATTTGAAAAAAGCGAATTGCCTTTTTTATTATTATTTAATGATAAAGAAGAAGCGGCTTATTATTTAAACGACTTAGAACAATTAGTTTCAAAAGATGATGTATTGTTTTATCCTGCATCTTATAGAAGACCTTATCAAATTGAAGAAACTGATAATGCCAATGTATTATTGCGTGCTGAGGTTTTAAATCGCATTAATTCTCGAAAAAAACCTGCAATTATTGTTTCTTATGTTGAAGCAGTTTTTGAAAAAGTAGTTACACGAAAAGAATTAGAAAAAAACACGTTGAAAATTCAAGTTGGCGATAATTTATCTATTGATTTTATCAACGAAACTTTATTTGAATACAATTTTAAACGTGTCGATTTTGTAACTGAACCAGGAGAATTTTCCGTTCGTGGTGGAATTATCGATGTGTTTTCGTTTTCCAATGATAATCCGTATCGTATTGAGTTTTTTGGCGATGAAGTCGATAGTATTCGAACATTTGATGTGGAAACCCAACTTTCCGTTGAAAAACTGAAGAAAATTAATATTATTCCAAATGTCGAGAATAAATTATTAGAAGAAAATCGTGAAAGTTTCCTAGATTACATCAATGAAAAAACGGTTTTAATTATTCAAAACACTGATTTTCTTGGACAACAGTTAGATAAATTATATGTGAGAGCAAATGAAGCTTTCGATAAACTATCGGCTGATATTAAACACAGCAAACCAGAAGAATTATTTGTAAATCAAAAATCATTTTTAAAGAAAGCTTTAGATTTTGCAGTAATAGAATTAGATAAAAATTCTGTTTTTAAAGCAGAAAAAACATTCGAGTTTCATATACAACCACAGCCTTCGTTTAATAAACAATTCGATTTGTTATTGAATAATTTAAGCGAAAATCATTTCAACGGATACACGAATTATTTGTGTTGTTCCAATGAAAATCAAGCGAATCGTTTTCATGATATTTTTGAATCTATAGACGAAGAACAACACGAAAGCATTCGCAAACAATATAAAACCATTGTTTTGCCTTTATATCAAGGTTTTATAGACGATGAAAATAGAATTGTTTGTTATACCGATCATCAAATTTTTGAGCGTTATCATAAGTTCAGCATTAAAAACGGCTATTCGAAAAAACAAACCATTACTTTAAAAGAATTAACCTCACTTTCTGTTGGCGATTATGTAACGCATATCGATCATGGGATTGGAAGATTTGGCGGTTTACAAAAAATTGAAGTTGAAGGCAAAACACAAGAAGCTATTAAGTTAGTTTATGCCGATAATGATATTGTGTATGTTAGTATTCATTCGCTTCATAAAATCTCAAAATACAACGGAAAAGATGGAGCGCCTCCTAAGATTTACAAATTAGGAAGTAGTGCTTGGAAAACTTTAAAACAAAAAACCAAAGCACGTGTTAAACACATTGCTTTTAATTTAATTCAATTGTATGCTAAACGTAGATTAGATAAAGGTTTTCAATATGCGCCCGATAGCTATTTACAAAAGGAATTAGAAAGTTCGTTTATTTACGAAGACACACCTGACCAAATTACAGCAACAGCCGATGTAAAAGCCGACATGGAAAGCGAAAGACCAATGGATCGCTTGGTTTGTGGTGATGTTGGTTTTGGAAAAACCGAAGTTGCTATTCGTGCTGCATTTAAAGCAGTTGACAATGGAAAACAAGTGGCTGTTCTAGTTCCAACAACCATTTTGGCGTACCAACATTATCGCACCTTTTCCGAACGTTTAAAAGACATGCCTGTTACGGTAAACTACTTAAACCGATTTAGAACAGCGAAGCAAAAATCGGAAACGTTAAAAGCGCTTGAAGAAGGAAAAGTAGATATTATCATAGGAACGCATCAATTGGTAAACAAAAATGTACAGTTCAAAAATCTTGGTTTACTCATAATTGATGAAGAACAGAAATTTGGTGTAAACGTAAAAGATAAATTAAAAACAATCGCTACTAATGTTGACACGTTAACGTTAACGGCAACTCCAATTCCGAGAACGCTTCAGTTTTCGTTAATGGCGGCTCGCGATTTATCGGTTATTACAACGCCACCACCAAATCGTTATCCTATAGAAACGCAAGTGGTTCGTTTTCATGAAGAAATTATTCGCGATGCAATTTCGTATGAAATTCAACGTGGCGGACAAGTCTATTTCATCAACAACCGAATTGAAAATATTAAAGAAGTTGCCGGAATGATTCAGCGATTGGTTCCTGGTGCAAAAGTGGGCATTGGTCACGGACAAATGGATGGTAAAAAGTTAGAGGAATTAATGCTGGCTTTTATGGAAGGGGAATTTGATGTTTTAGTAGCAACTACTATTATTGAAAGTGGTTTAGATGTACCAAATGCGAATACGATTTTCATCAATAATGCGAATAATTTCGGACTTTCCGATTTACACCAAATGCGTGGTCGTGTAGGTCGTAGTAATAAAAAAGCGTTTTGTTATTTTATAACGCCGCCATATTCTATGATGACGAGTGAAGCACAAAAACGTATTACGGCTTTGGAGCAATTTAGCGAATTAGGAAGCGGTTTTAACATTGCGATGAAAGATTTAGAAATTCGTGGTGCTGGAGATTTATTAGGTGGCGAACAAAGTGGATTTATCAATGAGATTGGTTTCGAAACGTACCAAAAAATCATGAATGAAGCCATTGAAGAACTGAAAGAAAACGAGTTTAAAGATTTGTATGCCGAAGAAAATAATATTGAAACCAAAGAATTTGTAAAAGAAATACAAATTGATTCTGATTTTGAATTGTTATTTCCTGATGAATACATAAACAATATTACTGAACGTTTAAACCTTTACAACGAGTTAAGTAACATTAAAACGGAAGAAGAATTAGAACGTTTTGAGCAAAAATTAGTGGATCGTTTTGGTGCCATACCTAAACCTGCTTTAGCACTTTTAAATAGTGTTCGCATTAAGTGGAAAGCAACCGCAATGGGAATTGAAAAACTGATTCTTAAACAAGGTAAAATGGTAGGTTATTTTATTAGCGACCAACAAAGTGATTTTTACCAGAGTAACCGTTTTATGAAAGTGTTGCAATTTGCCCAACAAAACGGAAACATTTGCAAACTGAAAGAAAAACAAACTAAAAATGGTTTGCGTTTATTGTTGACTTTTGATAATGTAAAAAGTGTAACGAAAGCGTTGGAATTGTTGAAAAGTTTCTAAACACGAAATACAATTCCGCACATCTCGGGTTATAAAAAAAAGAGACTATCCGTTGCTTTTTGGACAGCCTCTTAAGTTAAGAAATTCAAGTTTATTTACTTTCGTAAATTAAATTAAATTCGATTTGATTATAATTATACTCATTTGTATTTTCATAAGTTGCATCAAAAACCATTTCATTTTGTTGATTATAAATAATAAAACTTGGGAAACCCATTTTTTCATAATCACATTCTTTGCAAATTTCTTGAATTAATTTTTCAGTTCGTATAAATGGTTTTTTTTCATTGCCATATTTTTTTGTATCAATTATAAAACTTGGATTGTCTAAGTTTAATTGTTTTAAATAACTAAAGACTTTATCAAACCTTTGGTCTTGTTCTGCTGTTATTAAAAATAAATCTATATTATCCTCATTTTTTTTTGAAAGTTCTATTAATTTGGGGAGCATTTCTTTACAAGGAGGACACCAAAAACCATAAAATAAAACAATTTTAAGTTTTTTTTCGGATTTATTAATCATCTCCAATAAGGAAATATTATCTATCTTGTATAATTTTACATTACCTAAGGATTTTTTGTCTTCTGCAAAAAATCTTTCTTCATTCATATAATGAACACTCTCAATAGATACTTTTTCTATTTTATCAGTTTGTGAAAAACAATTTAACCAAATTAATAAAAATATAATTGACAATAATTTAACCATATTGTTAAATATTTATTTTGCATTTACTCTATAACCACCATTTTGACCTAAAGAAGCATCGAAGCTATATTGACCAGCACCAAAAGTTATTCTTTCAGTTTCATTATCAATAGTTACATCCATTGATAAATCATTGTCAATGGTTAAAAATTCTTCTTTAGCTGAACCTTCTTCTAAAAGAAACTCAACGTAATGAATATTTAATTGATCATCAAATAATATAGGAGTTCTTACTTTACCATCCTTTAATGGGGTTGTAGCTAACTTCCAACCAGGAAACCAATCCCAATGGCAAACTCCAAAACCACTTTTACATTGTCTACTTTCTCTACCCCAATCCCAGTCAGCTATAACCCACCAACCTTTTTTAGCAGATGAAGAATTTTGAGATGTGGACGTAACATCAATAAAAGTTGTTTTTGCATTTTGTTCTTTGGAAACTAGATTTTCATTTGAACAATTAAATAAAATAAAAGATAAAAATGTAAGTGTTAGTACTAAATATAAATTATTTTTTTTCATAAGTTAAATTAAATTTTCTTTAAATTATTTTTGTTTTTACATATTTCAATTACACATCCTTGCAAGGTTGTAAATTAATTATTCGCGACTATTTAAAATACAATGTGTAATCAAAGTGGATAAAGTTTTAATTAATTTCTCTACAAAAAGCCCCGCTAAGAAGTGTTGCGGGGCTCATGTTCTTGTTAAGAAATAAAATTACTGCTATTAACCGAGAACAAATTTAGCGGGAAATTGAATATACTGGATACAGATTTTCTGTACATTTTGTTAAAGTTTGCCTTCTGCGTTTACTGTATATAAAACAAAAAGCCTCCGAAGAAAGTGGAGGCTTGAAGTCTGTTAAGAAATAAAATTACTGCTATTAACCTGTATCAAAATTAAGATGTTTCTTAGCTAAGTTGGATACAGATTTTCTGTACATTTTGTTAAATTTAATGCAATTTGCGTAATTTTTTTTCTGCTTTATCTAAATCTTTATGCAAATCGTTTAGTTGTTTTTCCTTTTTCAGGATTTTCTCATTCATTTTAATTTTATCTTCTGGAGAAAGTTTTCCTTTGCGTTCTAGTTTTTCTAATTTTTCTTTTTGCTGTGCAATATCTTTATGTTGCGATTTAATTTTTTTGTTTAATTTCTCAACATTATCATTTGCTTTTTCTAGTTTTTTTTGTTCTTTTTCAATTTTCTTTCTTTCCTTTTCTGCTTTATCGCGCTCCTTTTCTATTTTTTTTCTTTCTTTTTCTGCTTTTTCTAAAGCTTCATTGTGTTTTTCTTCTAATTCTTTTCTTTCCTTTTCTAGTTTTTCTTGATTTTGTTTTGCTATAAGAGAATCAGAAACAACTTCTTGAGAAAATCCTAAATTTACCGTTAACAATAAGGCAAAAGCTGCCAAATAAGTTTTCATATTCATGTGTTTTAATTAATTTTACAAAGTAACAGCTAAATGTATGCCAAAATAATGAAATTTTATTCTTTTTTTGTTTTTTTATTGACAATAGTTTCATGTAAACAAATTAATGAAACACTTGTTGATAGTGTTGATGAGACAACTAATAAAACTCCTGTAGAAACTGAAAATATAACTGAATTTGATTTTTTACCAACATCAACTTCAAATGCTATTTATAAACATGCTACGTACACATTATCTTATGTAGAAGATTACGAACAAGCAGAATGGGTTGCTTACAGTTTAGAACCTTCAGATATTAAAGAGGTCAATTTTGATCGTCCTTTTTTTGAAATTGATGAAGCTGTAGTATCAGGTTCGGCACATTGGAAAAATTATAAAAACTCAGGTTATAATAAAGGTCATTTATGTCCTGCTGGCGATAGAAGAGGAAGTTATAAGGATTTTGAAGAAACATTTTTAACGTCAAATATTTCTCCCCAAACCTATGAGTTTAATAGCGGTGTTTGGAATAGATTGGAACAAAAAGTGCGTTATTGGGCAAAAAAATATGATGGCATTTATGTAGTAACCGCAGGTGTGCTTTCAGATAATTTGAAAACTATTGGCTTTGAAGATGTGGCGGTGCCAAAATATTTTTATAAAGTTTTGCTTACCAAAGATAAAACGAGAATGATTGGTTTTTTGGTTCCCCATAAAGATTCTGATAAACCGTTGTATGAGTTTGTTGTTCCGGTTGATACTATTGAAAAAATGACGGGAATTGATTTTTTTCCAGAACTCGATGATGAACTTGAAAATAGATTAGAATCGAAAGGAGATTATAAAGAATGGAGTTTTTAGTAACTACCATTCATTTACTTTATTGGCATCTAGTTTTATAAAAATAAATAGCATAATAGTGAATGCCCATAAACTTGAACCTCCGTACGAGAAAAAGGGTAGTGGTACTCCAATTGTCGGGAATAATTTCACAAGCATCGCAATATTTACAAAAAAGTGTATGAATAAATAAGTAGCTACACAATAGCCGTAAACACGACTAAACTTTGTTTTTTGATTTTCGGCGAGATAAATTATTCGTAAGAATAACGAAACAAATAATAAGATGACTATAACAACTCCTACAAAACCCCATTCTTCGCCAACAGTTGTAAAAATATAATCGGTGTGCTGCTCAGGTACAAATCCACCTTTTGTTTGTGTACCTTCTAAATAACCTTTTCCTAATAAGCCACCAGATCCAATTGCAATCATTGATTGATTTAAATTGTATCCTTCTTTTTTCATATCGACTTCCTCACCAATTAAAACGTCGATTCTATCTTTTTGATGCGGTTCTAATACTTCATTATAAACAAAGTTTACCGAGTAAACAAAACCTGCTACTACTGCTAAAACAAATAGGTATACAAATGGGTTTCTTGAAATTTTTCTGTTGTTTAAAAAGTGAAGTATTGCTAAAACAGTAAATATGATTATTATATATAATGGATTAAATAGCAAAGCTGCAAAAAACAAACCTATTGCTGTTGCTCCAGCTATTAAATACCAACTTGGTAGTCCTTCTCTGTTCAAAACAAAAACTAAAGATAAAAATATCATAGCACTACCAGCATCGGGTTGCATTAAAATTAATAAAACAGGTAAACCAATTATGGCAAATGCGATTAGTTGGTGTTTCCAAAGTTTAAGATTAATTTGAGAATAACTTAAGTATTTAGCTAATAGTAATGCTGTTGCGGTTTTCACAAACTCTGAAGGTTGGAAGCCAAATCCACCAAATTGATACCAGTTGGTTTGTCCTTTTTTGGTAACACCAAAGACAAATAAACCTAACAAAAGTAAAATACCTAAACCGTAAAAGACAAAGGAAAGTCGTTCGAAAATTTTGGCATCAATAAAAAGTAGAATAAAAATCAACGGAATACTCAAAAAGATAAAAATCATTTGACGGCCATAATTTTGGCTGAAATCAAAAACAGAAGCGCCTTCAACTGGTAATGATGCCGAATAAATAGTCATCCATCCCATACATACAAGAATAATGTACAAG
Organism: Flavobacterium sp.; assembly: GCA_030145825.1. Classification (GTDB taxonomy): domain Bacteria; phylum Bacteroidota; class Bacteroidia; order Flavobacteriales; family Flavobacteriaceae; genus Flavobacterium. The sequence continues at coordinate 3,268 of JAIXHM010000017.1, read as the reverse complement.
AATAGTGTTAACCAGTCGATACTTCTATTTACACTTTGATTTCGCATTAGTTTACTTCTTCGTCTTCGTTTTTAATTGCTTCCGCCTTAATTGAATCTTTTACTGGTTCGGGAGCACGTTGATAAATGATATTTTCAATTTTTTTGTATTCATCTAACAAACTTCCGTTTAACATTCTATTTTCTAAATCTTTTCTTGTTATTTTTCCTTTTACATATTTTTCAATCATTAAGGTAGCAATAGGCCCAGCCCATCGATTTCCCCAATAACCATTTTCCACAAAAACGGCAATTGCAATTTTAGGATTTTCTGCAGGAGCAAAAGCCACAAATATGGAATGGTCTTTTAATTGATAAGTTTTTCCTGCTACTCTAATTTTATTTTCGGCGGTACCCGTTTTACCACATATTTGTAAACTGTCAACTTTTAATGAAGCAGCTGTTCCTTTATTATATACATCAGCGAGACCTTTAATTACTGGATCAAAATATTTTTCATCAATTGTAGTTTGATGTTTGGTAACAAATTTCTTATCTAATTTTTCACCTTTAATTTCTTTTACAATGTGAGGGGTGTAGTAATATCCCTTATTAGCAACTGCTGCCATCATATTTGCTAATTGAATTGGTGTTGTTAAAACTTCACCTTGACCAATGGAGTTAGATATAATGGTTGTACTTCTCCAGCCTCCATTAGGATATGCTCTTTCGTAAGTTTTAGAAGTTGGAACTAGTCCTTTAGCTCCAATTGGCATATCGGTTCCTAAAAACTGGCCTAATCCAAAACTTTTTACATTTGTAGACCATTTATCGACACTCACACTTGGGTTTTTGTACTTATCAATCGTTCTTTTGTAAACATTTGCAAAATAGGTATTACATGATTGATAAATTCCATTATTTAGTTTAGAAACGCCAGCATCGTGACATTTCATGAATGCACCTCTTCCATAGTAAAACCCATGATGACACACAAAACTAGTTTCTTCGTTAATAACTTCTTCTTGTAAACCAATTAATCCAGTTACAATTTTAAAAGGTGATCCTGGAGGATATTGTGCCAATAAACCTCTGTCGTAAAGTGGTTTTGCAATAGAATCGTAATATAGTTTTGTGTAATTTTCAGATCTTTTTCTACCGACTAACAAAGCTGGATCGTAGGTTGGCATAGAAATTAGCGCTAAAATTTCTCCTGAACTAGGCTCTATTGCTACAATTCCACCTCTTTTATTAACCATTAATTCGGTTCCGTATTTCTGTAGTTCACCATCAATGGTTAAAACCAAATCTTTTCCTTGTTGGGCAATCGTATCATATTTACCTTCTTTATACGGCCCAATAATTTTATTATGTTTGTCTCTCAATAAGTATTTAACTCCCTTTATTCCCCTTAAAATTTCTTCATACTGCTTTTCAACACCTTGTTTTCCTATTAAATCACCACTGTTGTAATATGGATTTTTTTCAATTTCAAACTCACTGGCTTGAGTGATGAAACCAAAAATATTCGCTCCATAATTTACTTGATAATCTCTTAATGCCCTTTTTTGAGTGTAGAAACCTTCAAATTTTCTTTCTTTTTCTTGAAATGCAGCGTATTCTCTTTTATTTAATTGCGATATAAATACTGAGGGTAATCTACGACTATAGATTATTGCCTTAGCAATTTTTTTATCGAAATATTCTTTTGAAATACCAAGAAGTTTGCAAAATTCAAGTGTGTCAATGTTTTTTATTTCGGCAGGCACAACCATAATATCATAAGAAGGTTGGTTAGCAACCAATAATTTTCCATTTCTATCGTAAATATAACCACGCTCTGGAAAATCGTAAACTTTCTTAATCGCAATATTTTCGGCTTTTAATTTATAGGTTTCGTCAATTACTTGTAAGTAAAAGAAACGGCTTATGAGTATTAAAGCTCCAACGATTATTAGTATAGGCAAAAGTAATTTTCTCATCGCTTACTAGGTTTTATTAAATAAATAATTAGTAAACAAATGATTAAAGTAAAAATACTCGTGTATAGAGTTTTTAATATCACGTCGAAGAACAAATCGAATCGAAATGCTTCTAAGAAAAATAAGCAAATATGATGTATAAAAACGGCTAAAAGGATAAATGTAATTCTTTCGGGCGATAAATTTTCTGCTATTTTTATAGTTTGATATTCATAACTTAATCCAAAGGAAAAACGGAATAAGTTAGGCCTCACAAATGCCAGAATTGTAGAAGCAAAAGCATGTACACCACCAGATTCGGAAAAAGCATCAACTAATAAGCCTAATAAAAAACTGAAAAATAACAAACTAAATCGGTTTCCATTAACTGGAAATAGTAAAATAAATAAAATGTATGGATAAGGATTGATGTAGCCAAACAAGTTAATGTTGTTGAATAACAATATTTGTAATATCAACAAAATTAAAAATCGAAATATATTTAAAACTTGTGTATTCAATTATTTGTCAGTTTGTTTGGTTTCTAATTTTTCTTTTTCTTTTTTGTGTTTGTTTTCAATTATATATACATAACCAAGTGCAGTCATATCATTAAAAAGACGCACATTAATTGTATAGTAATTGGTTTTAGTATCTACGTAAACTTTATCGATTTTTCCAATGGGAATGTTTTCAGGAAAAATTTCAGACTCAGAACCCGTTACAATTGAGTCTCCTTTTTTCAAGGATGCTAATCGCGGAACATCGATTAATTGAGCGTATCCTACATTTTTTCCATCCCAAATAAGTGAACCAAAATGATTAGAATTTTTGATTTTTGCGTTAATTCTAGATTTAGTATTTAAAATACTTAAAACTGTAGAGTAATTAGTACTAGTTTTTTCAATTATCCCAACAATTCCTTTGTCATTAATTACACCCATGTCAGTTTTTATACTGTCTTTGGAACCAATATTTAACGTAAGGTAATTTTCTCGTGTATTGAATTTGTTTTTTATGACCTTTGCTTTTTTTACCGAAAATATATCAGTTTCTGTAGAAAATGATGTTTTAGAATTTAGTAAGGTGTCTTTTTTGTTAAAAAGCACTTCTTTTAATCGTGCATTTTCTTCGGCCAATTGTGCGTTTTTTTCTTTCAAACTTAAATACTCGTCTGCTTCATTTACTTTCTTGTAAATTCCACCGCTTAGAGCATTTGCTGAATTTATATTTTCACTTATATGATAAGTATGTGATTTTATGGTAAGAATTAAGCTAATGGCCATTAGCAGAAAATAGAGAAAGCGTTAGATGTTTTTTAGTATATGT
>JAIXHM010000016.1 GCA_030145825.1 Flavobacterium sp. | reverse complement strand
ACCAGCTGCCTTCGTTTATAAAAGCATCTTTAAATGTATGGATAAGATATTCGTAAGTTCTTTTAGTAGCATCAAATCGAGCATGAGCTTCATCATGAACCTTAATAAAATCGAAGATAACAATATATTTTGGTAAAAAGGAATTTAATTTTTTTACTAATAATGCTGAATCAAATTCTTCTTCGTAATCAAAATGAGCAAACATTTCTCTAGCATGCACACCACTATCAGTTCTTCCTGCGCCAACAATAGCAATAGGTTGTCTTAATAATAAAGAAAGTGCTTTTTCTAAGGTTTCTTGTACAGATGCAGCGTTGGGTTGAATTTGATACCCAAAATAGTTTTTTCCGTTATAAGCAAATTTTATAAAATACCTCAAGACGTAGCTTCGAAATTTATTGAATGGCAAATTTACAAAGAAAATAGCTAGTTAGTTTTAAAGTTTTATTAAATAAAATTTTTATATTTAAAAAAATAAATCTCACACTTTGAAACATTTTCACAAAAAAGGCACACAATCTGGGGTGATTATTTTACTGCATGGTAACTCATCTTCAACGGATGCATTTACTGAAATTTTTAATTCGTCTGAAATTGAAAATTCAATAATTACTATTCCTTTACCAGGACATTTACATTCTGATATTCAAGATTCAAAGCAATTTTCGACTGCAAGTATTACAAAATCGTTAATTTCATTTATTAACGATTTAGATGATGAAGTTTTCTTAATTGGAAATTCATTTGGCGGACATTTGGCTATTGAAATTGCTAACCAAATTAAAAATTTAAAAGGACTTATGATTTTTGGAACAGCTCCATTAGCCAAACCATTAAATTTTGAAGAAGCTTTTTTACCAGTTGAAGCCTTGCAAACTTTTTTAACTCCAAATCCTACAGATGATGCAATTGCAGAAGCTGTTAAAGTTGCCATTGTAGATAAAAAACTGCATTTTAAAGCTATTTCCGATTTTAAAGCAACCAATCCTGATGTTAGAGTTGCAACCGCTACTGATATTATGAATGGAAATTGGCAAAACCAAAAAGAAATTTTTATTACATTTGCAATACCTAAATTTATTGTAAAAGGAGAACAAGATCCTTCGGTTAACCCAAATTATTTGGAACAAATACAACAAAGTTGTTCAGAAAGTTGTGAATTAATTACGCTTGAAAACTGCGGACATTACCCAACAATGGAACAACCTGAAAAAATGATTGCAATTATTAACCAAGCTTCAAAAAAAGTATTTAGTTAATGTATTTAACCGAAAAAGAAATACTCGTTCAAAACCAGCACTTTGCTTATAAACTTCGTAAGTTGTATTTAGAAGACGAAACTGTTTTTCATCAGTTGAATGATTATTTGCCTTATTCTATTCATATAAACAATAAAGATACGCTTGATATTACTTATGCTAATTCTTTCTTATTAAATAAAGGGCAAGAAATGGAAAAGTTAGCTGAAATAGGAGGTAGTTATTTAAAAGAGATTTCTTGTCCTATACTGCTTCAAAATGCAGTTCAAAGAACCAATAGATTTAATAGCATTAATGATTATAATGGGATTGTATTCATAGCTCAAAATATAAAAGTCAATAAAAAATTCTCGTATTTATTTTCAAATAAATTGCATTTAAACGAAAATCAATATTTTAATGTAGCAAATTTTGCTTGTGATATGGGCGGAATAGGTAAAGTATTAACTTCTATTTTTGAAGGTTTACAAGAAAATCAAGTTGGTTTTCAACAATTTCAATCGTTAACCAAGCAAGAAAAAATTATACTAAATTTAATTGTTACAGGTTATACTTACAATGAAATAGCCAATCAACTTTGTATATCGAGCCATACGGTTTTAACCCATCGAAAAAATATTTATAAAAAAACTAATAGCAAAACACTTGCCGATTTAATTCGTTTTGCAATGGCATTAGAATTAACGACTTAATTCTTGTTAAACCTAAAACATTTTAGTGTTATTTACCTAAATATAATAGGGTTGATGAAATTCTCAGATTTTGTTAAGAGGTTACCCCTGATTTATAAGAAAAATTTACTAAAACTATCAATTAAATTTTAATAGTTTTATTTGGGTTAAAAATACCCAATATTGGGTATTGTTTGGCTTTTTATTTTGTAGGAAATTTGTATAATTCATTTAAAATTATGCAATTATGAAAGCAAAATTACTACTCGTAGCCCTTACATTATTATTATTTGGATGTGAAAAAGAAGATAATGTAGAATCAGAAGATTTCAATATCAAAATTAAGATTATAAACTCTTTATCATCAAATGATAATGGATATTTATACGGTTGGGTTGATGATGACGATACTACTTATGATGTTGAGATAGGTGCAGATGCTTATGTTTCAAATGGTAGTGCATCGTTAACAAATAATTTAAATGTAGGGCCAATGGGTTTTTTAGATAGGATAGCCTTACACCCTGATGAAGTTTATGAGATAAATAAAACAATCAAATTAGATAAGGGTGCCGTTGTTGAAATTTCACTTCAAGCTTGGAATTCAAATACATCTTTTTGGATAAATAATAATGATAATGTAACTGTTGAATTGACTGATTGGGGACCGAATTTAAGCGATTATACTATTACAGGTGCAACCGGATCAAATCCAGTGGTTAACCAAAATAATAATATTGAAGGTACATGGGTAAATCTTAACGGATGTTCTAATTTAAATAACCAAAAAACCTATTTTCAATTTAATAGTGATGGTACGGGCAAAATTTATAATGTAGATTGTAATAGCACTTGTACAGGTTATGGTTACTATTTACATTTTAGTTATACAGACAACGGAGATAGTTTTACATTAAATTATACTTCTGTTTCTGAATATTGTGGTTATACGGCCCCTACACCTTCAGCTGAGACAATCAATTATACCAAAAGTGGAAATCAATTAACTTTTGGTGGAGCAACTTGGACAAAACAATAACATTTTTATTATGAAAAAAATATTTTTATTGTCAGTATTGACATTAGTATCACTAATTTCATTTAGCCAAAATACAGAATCTTCAACAAGAAAATTCTTGGATAAAGCCCAGTTTACTCGAATTAATAAAGATTGGACTACAATAGCCGAATTCAAATCAGGAATTGGTGAAACTGTTGAATTTTATCCTATTGAAATCATTAATTTAAAGACGGGTGAAAAAACTAAAGCTCTTCAATTAGATATGAATATTAAAAAACCTGAAGTTTTTAAAACAGCATGGATTGGTATAGAAGAGATAAATGAATTTATTCGTTTCATTGAAGAAAATGTAATTCCAAATTTAGATTTAAGATTTAAGGACAAATCTTCAGAATTTATTTTTAAAGCTAATGAAATGACTTTGTCTTATTTTGTTTATGAGAAAAGCAGAAGACTAACTATAAAACTTAATAGTTATGATGATAGTGAGTTTAAAAATTACACCTTTTGGACAGAAACTCAAATAGATAAAATTCCAAGATTATTAGAAGTTTTGAAAATCATTAAATAATCTTTAAAATACTTTATTCATTTAAAATTATACAATTATGAAAGGAAAATTACTTCTAATGGTTCTTTTACCATTTTTAAGTATTGCACAAGTTCAAATAGGTCAAGATATTGATGGAGAAGCTGAATTTGATACTAGTGGTTGGAGTCAATCTATATCTTCTGATGGTTCAACTTTAGCAATAGGAGCAAGATTAAACAATGGAGTAAATGGGGCTTCATCTGGTCATGTAAGGGTTTATGAAAATATTGGAGGTGTTTGGAGTCAAAAGGGTCAAGATATTGATGGAGAAGCTGCAAATGATAGAAGTGGATTTTGTACTTCAATTTCAGGAAATGGTTCTATAGTTGCTGTAGGCGCACCCCTGAATGATGGCAATAATAATGATTCTGGACAAGTTAGAGTATTTGAGTTTGTATCAAATTCATGGATACAAAAAGGACAAGACATTGACGGTGAGTTTGATGGAGATAATTTTGGTCATAGTGTATCATTATCAAATGACGGTTTAAAATTGGCAGTTGGAGCTATTTTAAATGATGGAAATGGAAGTAACTCAGGACATGTTCGTGTATTTGAATTTATTACAGGTAATTGGGTTCAAGTTGGGCAAGATATAAATGGTATTTCAGCAGGAGATAATTTTGGATATAGTGTTTCAATCTCTGACGATGGGACTTTTGTTGCTGTTGGTTCACCATTTAATGATGTTAATGGAGATAGCTCTGGTCAGGTTAGAGTATTTCAAAACGTATCTAATAATTGGATTCAAGTAGGTCAAAGCTTAAATGGAGGGTTTAATATGTTTGGTGATCTTAGTGGTTATAGTGTTTCATTATCATCAAGTGGAACAATTTTAGCAATCGGTTCACCATATAACGATAACACAGGAAATAATACTGGAAATGTAAAAGTATTTCAAAATCAAGGTGGTATATGGACTCAGTTAGGTCAAGATATTAATGGAGCAACTAATGATGTATTTAGTGGAACATCTGTCTCCCTTTCTTCAAATGGAAACGTTGTGGCTATTGGTGCTGAATTTAGTAATGGTAGCGCTCCAAATTCCGGAAGAACTAGAGTTTTTAAATACATTGGAAACACATGGTTACAAGCTGGTATTGATATGAATGGAGAAGCTACAAACGATGCAAGTGGTAAAAGTGTTTCAATTTCTAGTGATGGCTCAAAAGTTGCAATTGGAGCTTATAATAATGATGGAAACGGAACTGATTCAGGTCATGTAAGAGTTTATAACCTTTCAGCAGTTTTAAACACTGAAAATTTTGATCAAAATAGCTTTTCAGTTTATCCAAATCCAGTGCGTTCTATTTTACATATTGATAATGCTTTAGATTTAAATGAAGTTGAAATTTATTCAATTACAGGTAAAAAAGTAAAATCTATAACTAATAATCTATCTGAAATTGATGTAAATGAATTAGAAAGCGGTATTTATTTTGTGAAATTGTATGCTAACTCTGGTATAACTACTAAAAAAGTTATAAAAGAATAGAGGTTAGTTTAGGTTTGATTTTAAAAAGAGGTTATATTTTTATGATCTCTTTTTTATTTTATGAAACAAGGCTAAATTTAAACCATGAAAAAAATCCTACTGCTTTCCGATACACACAGTCATATTGACGATCAAATTTTAAAATATGTTCAACAAGCTGATGAGGTTTGGCATGCTGGCGATATTGGAGATTTAGTTGTAACCGATACTATAAAAAAAATAAAGCCTTTACGTGCTGTTTTTGGAAATATAGATAATCACGAAGCGCGATTAGAATTTCCATTGCACAATCGTTTTATAATTGATGGTGTAGATGTTTGGATTACCCATATAGGAGGTTATCCCGATAAATACAGTCCAGCAATACGAGAAGAAATTCGTAAAAATCCGCCTAAACTTTTTATTTGCGGACATTCCCATATATTAAAAGTACAGTTTGATAAAAAACTCAACTTAATTCATATGAATCCAGGTGCTGCAGGTAAACATGGTTTTCATCAAATTAGAACTATGCTACGCTTTGAAATACAAAATGGAAAAATTGAAAATTTGGAAGTAATTGAACTTGGTAAGCGTTAATTTTTGTTAATTTTTAAGAGTTATATTTTACATTCTTTGTATTTGTTTGTAACTTTAAGTTGAATTAAAAAACACTATAGTTATGAAACGAATATTTATTTTTTCTTTTTTATTACTGAGTTTTATTTCTAATGCTCAAGTAAAAGAAGTTACACTTCCCGATTTGCTAAAAATTAAGTTTCAAGAACAATTTTCAAATGCTACTGATGTAAAATGGTCAAAGTTTTATAGAGGTAAGGACAATGAAGAAGTACGCTATGAAGCCGAATTTTTTAATAATGATACTAAATATATGGTGAGTTATGATAAAAATGGTGTGATTAAGGCTTTAGAAAAAAGTATTTTAGTAGGAAGTTTAAGTCCAAAAATAAAAGATTATGTTAGAGGTTATTTTCAAAGTTATAAATTAAAAGAAGCTACAGAAATTTATACGGAAGAAGGAAAAGAATTTTTTAATGTTGGAATTAAGAGAAATGAAACAGACTATTTAGTTTTGGTTTTTAATAAGGAAGGAGATTTTTTATATAAAGAAGAGTTAAAATAAAAAATCCGAACGATTAAGTTCGGATTTTTAACGCACTAATAAACTAAGATGTTAGGTTTATCGCAATCGATCCACTGATTTTACAAGGTCTTCATCCTTTTTAATTGCTTTGTTCGCAAGAACAAGAAGCACGATAGAAATGGCCGGAAGAACCACCCCAATACCCTTCTCAGAAACTTCAGTTTCTCCGGATAAACTTAGCGTTCGATACACAAAAAATCCTAGTAAAATAAAGTTAAATATCATGTTCAATCTGTTTAATACAAATTGATTTTGTCTCTTTTTAAAACTAAAAATACTAATAACACTCAACAAAGTACTCGCAGCAAATAAAACAATACTTGTAGTTAAATCAGTACTGTAAATTTGTTTACCACTTTCTTCTGTCCATAAAGAAAAAACAAACGGCAATACACCACAAGCAATTGCGCTTAGTAAAAGATATATGGTTTGAATTCTTTGTAACATGTGTAAATCAAAATCTAGTGGAGCAAAAATATAGTTTCTTTTTTTAAAAAACTATTGTTTTCTTCATTTTTATTTGTAATATTGCAAGACAAAATCGTAAGTACTTCATTTTACGATTTCTAAAGCATCAAAAAAATCTCATCATTTTTTTAGCACAATCAAAAATTATTCATAGATAAACTTATTACATACTATTCATGTTTGATATTGAAGTATTAAAGGAGATGAAACTCTCTGATTTGCAAGAAATTGCAAAAGTTGCTCAGATAAAAAAGTATCGATCTTTAAAAAAAGACGAACTTATTTATCAGATTTTAGATATGCAAGCTGCTAATCCTGAAACTGTTAAAAAAGAAGAGCAAGTTGAAGAAAAAACTGCAGAAAAACCCAAAAGACTAAGAATCTCTGCAAAAGTTGAAAGCGAAAGTACTGAAAGAATAGTCCCAAAAGACCAAGAAGAAGTTAAAGAGGTTAAAGAAGTAAAAGAAAAACCCAAAAGACCTGTAAAAAATACAAGACAACCAGAATTACCTCTTGAAGAACCAAAAGTAGCTGAAAAAGTCCCAACTGATAGCAAACCTACTGAAGCTCATAATGATAAAAAGTTAGACAATCGTCAACAGCAAATTCAAAAAGCTAATCAAAATAATCCTAATCATCCAAGTTATAAAAAGAATAATCAAGCAACGAATAATAATGGTAGCGGTGGAAACGCTAAACCTAATTACCGTGAACCAGATTATGAATTTGATGGTATTATAGAGAGTGAAGGTGTTTTAGAAATGATGCCTGATGGCTACGGATTTTTACGTTCTTCAGATTATAACTATTTAGCATCGCCAGATGATATTTATTTATCTCAATCTCAAATTAGGTTATTTGGTTTAAAAACAGGAGATACAGTAAAAGGAGTAGTGCGCCCTCCAAAAGAAGGAGAAAAATATTTTCCACTTGTAAAAGTTTTAAAAATAAACGGATTTGACCCGCAAGTTGTTCGCGATAGAATTTCTTTTGAGCATTTAACGCCAGTTTTTCCTAAAGAAAAATTTAATTTAGCTGAAAGAGGCAGTACTATTTCAACTCGTATTATCGATTTGTTTTCACCTATAGGGAAGGGGCAACGAGGTATGATTGTTGCTCAGCCTAAAACAGGTAAAACAATGCTATTGAAAGATGTGGCAAATGCAATTGCTGCCAATCATCCAGAAGTTTACATGATAGTTTTGCTTATCGATGAAAGACCTGAAGAGGTAACAGATATGCAACGTAGCGTAAAAGCAGAAGTTGTAGCTTCTACATTCGATAGAGAACCGCAAGAACATGTTAAAATTGCAAATATCGTCTTAGAAAAAGCAAAAAGATTAGTAGAATGTGGACATGATGTAGTTATACTTTTAGATTCAATTACGCGTTTGGCTCGTGCTTATAATACAGTTCAACCTGCATCTGGTAAAGTATTAAGTGGTGGTGTAGATGCAAATGCATTACAAAAACCAAAACGTTTCTTTGGGGCTGCACGTAACGTAGAGAATGGAGGTTCTTTGAGTATTATTGCTACCGCACTAACAGAAACAGGTTCTAAAATGGATGAGGTTATTTTTGAAGAATTCAAAGGTACTGGAAATATGGAACTTCAACTAGACAGAAGAATTGCTAACAAACGTATTTTCCCTGCCATTGATTTAGTTTCTTCAAGCACTCGTCGCGATGATTTGTTGTTAGATGAAAATACAATCCAAAGAATGTGGATTATGAGAAAATATCTTGCAGACATGAATCCTGTTGAAGCAATGGATTTCATATTTGATAGATTTAAGAAAACAAGAAGCAATGAAGAATTTTTGATTTCAATGAATCAATAAATAAAAAAAGCCGATTGAAAAATCGGCTTTTTTTATTTAGGTTTTAGATGATTAAATTTTAATACCTGGAGGTAACATTTCTTGATAACGTCTATTTTTTCTGAAGAAAGAAATGATTTTAGCGTGAGTAGGTACAACTTTTAATTTTTTGCTTTCGGCGATATCTAATACATTTTTGATAAATTCATTGTGAAGTTCAAGATCTTCATTGCCGTTGCTGCAAAATTTAGTTAAAAATATTTTTCGTTCTTGTAAAGAGTACTCAATTGCAACTAAACCCTCTTCTGTGTTTATTTCAAATTGACGTAGTAATTCGTTGTCTTTTATTTCCATTTTGCTATAAAAATAAAGTGTTTTAGAAAATGTGAATGACTTAAAAAAGTATATTTTTAAATTCAGTGCAAAGGTACTAATTTTCGGTTTAGTTTCAAAGTATTAACCAAATTACTTCGAATTAACTAAATTTTTTAGCAAAAAATTATCATAAAAAAATATTTTAGTCACTTTGATTTAAATAAATTTATAAAAAAAAATAAATGAAAATACCAGTTTACTTTATGCCAGGCTTGGCGGCAAGTACAGCGATTTTTGAAAATATTGTATTGCCTGAAGATCAATTTGAAATGATTTTATTAGAATGGAAGATTCCGCTAGAAAGAGAAACTTTACAAGAATATGCCAAAAGAATGTGTAGTGAAGTAAAACATGAAAATCCTGTTTTAGTTGGCGTTTCCTTCGGTGGAATTTTAGTACAAGAAATGAGCGAATTTGTTTCGGCTAGAAAAGTAATAATTATTTCGAGTGTAAAGTCGAATAAAGAAATGCCCAAAAAAATGAAGTTTGCCAAGAAAACATTGGCATATAAATTGATTCCAACTGGTTTAATATCAAATATTGAAGCTTTAGCCAAATTTTCTTTTGGTGAATCAATTAATAAACGATTAAAGCTTTATGAAAAGTTTTTGAGTATGAGAGATAAAAAATATTTGGATTGGGCTATTGAAAACGTTATTTTGTGGTCGCGTTCAAAACCTAAGGAAAATATTATTCATATTCATGGAGATAAAGACGACGTTTTTCTTCCCGAATATATAAAAAATTATATTCCAGTGCCAGGTGGAACACATATTATGATAATTAATAAATTTAAATGGTTGAATGAAAATTTACCTAAATTAATACTTCAAAATTAAAACAAACTATGAAAAAGATTTTAATGATTGCTGGAATTATGGCAGTTAGCGGCATGTTTATTTTTGCTACGGCTACAAAAATTAAAGAATCGGTTCATGTAAATTATCCTAAACAAATGGATTTTGCAGGTGAAAGTGTACCTTATGCTATTATGGATGTGCAGGAACGATTAGATCGCGAAATGGTTACTAATATTAATTATCATACAAATACTACGTTGGTAATTAAGAGAGCTAATAAAGTGTTTCCAATTATTGAACCTATATTAAAAAAGAACGGAATTCCTGATGATTTTAAGTATTTGGCTGTAATAGAAAGTAGTTTAGTAAATGCTGTTTCTCCAGCTGGTGCTCGAGGAGTTTGGCAATTTATGCCTGCAACTGCGAAAGAAAAAGGTTTGGAAGTAAATGATTATGTGGATGAACGATACGATCTAGAAAAATCTACTCAAGCAGCTTGTGAATATTTGTTAGATGCTAAAAATAAATTTGGAAATTGGACATTAGCTGCAGCTTCTTACAATGGTGGAATGGGAGGTGTATCGCGCCGCTTAGAAGAACAGCAGGTTGAAAGTTTTTACGATTTGCTTTTACCTGAAGAAACTTCTCGTTATGTGTTTAGAATTTTAGCTTTAAAGGAAATTATGCAAAATCCTGCTCAATACGGTTTTGTAATTCCAAGTGAAATGTTGTACAAAAATGTACCTGTTCGTAAAGTTGAAGTAGACACTACCATAAATGATTTGGTAGCTTTTGCAAAGGGACAAGGAATAAATTACAAAGTTTTAAAGTTACACAATCAATGGATGCGCGATTCTAAGTTACTAAATAAATCAGGTAAAAAATATGAAATCGTAATTCCAACTTCAGGATTTTAAATAAGATAGAATAATAAAAAAGGGCAATTTTAAAATTGCCCTTTTTTATTTAGATTTTTTTCATTTGTTGTTGCATCATTTTAATTTGATCTTTCAACATATTGTGTTTGTCAAGTTTTTTTGCTTCCGCTAATAATTTTTCAGCTTCAATTTTTCTTCTCTTTGTCATAGCAATACCAGCCAATTGTAATTTAGCTAAAGCTAAGTCTTGATCCATTGATAACCCTAACTCAATTGCTTTTTTGAAATATTTTTCAGCTTGCGATAAATTGGTTTGCGAAACCATAATACCATTTAAGTAGTTGTAATATCCTTGTTGTTTTTTTACTAATGCACCTTCTGGATTCGAAATTTTATCTAACCATTTTTTAGCGCCTTCCATATCTTGTTTTCTTAATTTAAGGAAAGCCAATAAAATAAATTCGTTTTTAAAATAAAAAAAGGCCGGGAATACAGTTAATAGTAATAAGAAAATACCATTACCTATGTTGTTTTCTGTGAATTGATAAACTGCAAATGCTACGATTAGTACAATTAAAACTAATTTAATATTTTTGTTAAACATGATCTATTTTTTTAGTGTGAGGCAAAGGTAATAAAATCAATTAAAAATATTTTTAAAAAAGTACTTGCTAATGAAAAAAGTCTTTGTATATTTGCACTCGGTTTTCGGAAAACGGTAACCACTAGAGTTTAAAGTAGATTTTATTATTAGAATTTAAAAATACAAGCAATGAGTAAGAGAACATTTCAACCATCAAAAAGAAAAAGAAGAAACAAGCACGGTTTCATGGATAGAATGGCTTCTGCTAACGGAAGAAAAGTGCTTGCTCGTAGAAGAGCTAAAGGAAGACACAAATTAACTGTTTCTTGTGAACCAAGACACAAAAAATAATGTTCTTTTACCTAGCATAAAATAGAGGTGTTACTTTTCATTAGTAGCACCTTTTTTTTATATTTGAATTTTAACACTAAACACAACAACTTAAACAACAACACAATACAATGCCAAAAGACAATTCTATTAAATCGGTTTTAATAATTGGATCAGGTCCAATCGTTATCGGACAGGCGTGTGAGTTCGATTATTCTGGATCGCAATCTTTACGTTCTCTTCGTGAAGATGGAATTGAGACAGTTTTAATTAATTCAAATCCTGCAACCATCATGACAGATCCTTCAATGGCTGATCATGTATATTTAAAACCGCTTACCACAAAATCAATCATCGAAATTTTAAAAGCGCATCCGCAAATTGATGCTGTTTTACCAACAATGGGCGGACAAACTGCACTAAATCTTGCTATTGAAGCCGATGAAAAAGGAATTTGGAAAGATTTTGGTGTAAAGTTAATAGGTGTAGATATTGATGCTATTAACATTACAGAGGATCGTGAACAGTTTAGAAACTTAATGGAAAAAATTGGTGTTCCTATGGCACCACAAGCTACTGCAAATTCATTCTTAAAAGGAAAAGAAATTGCTCAAAAGTTTGGTTTTCCATTATGTATTCGTTCTTCTTTTACTTTGGGTGGAGCAGGAGCGGCAATTGTTTACGATGAAAAAGATTATGATAAATTACTAACTCATGGATTAGAGGTTTCTCCTATTCACGAGGTAATGATCGATAAAGCTCTTTTAGGTTGGAAAGAATATGAATTAGAATTACTTCGCGATGCTAACGATAATGTGGTAATTATATGTACGATTGAAAATATGGATCCAATGGGAATTCATACTGGAGATAGTATTACTGTAGCACCAGCCATGACATTATCGGATACTACTTTCCAAAAAATGCGTGATATGGCGATTCATATGATGCGTAGTATTGGAGATTTTGCTGGAGGATGTAACGTACAGTTTGCCGTAAGTCCAGATGAGAATGAAGATATTATTGCCATTGAAATTAATCCTCGAGTATCGCGTTCTTCTGCATTAGCAAGTAAAGCAACAGGTTATCCAATTGCTAAAATTGCAACAAAATTAGCTTTAGGATATACTTTAGACGAATTAAACAATCAAATTACAAAATCGACTTCGGCTTTATTCGAGCCGACATTAGATTATGTAATTGTAAAAATACCACGTTGGAACTTCGATAAATTTGAAGGTGCTGATAGAACATTAGGACTACAAATGAAATCGGTAGGGGAAGTAATGGGTATTGGACGTTCGTTCCAAGAAGCTTTACATAAAGCCACACAATCCTTAGAAATTAAACGTAATGGTTTAGGTGCTGATGGTAAAGGTTATAAAAATTACGAGCAAATTATCGAGAAATTAACTTATGCAAGTTGGGATAGAGTTTTCGTAATTTATGATGCTATTGCGATGGGAATTCCATTAAGTAGAATCCACGAAATCACGAAGATTGATATGTGGTTCTTAAAGCAATACGAAGAATTATTCCACTTAGAAAAAGAAATTTCAAAATATAAAATAGACACGTTGCCTAAAGAATTATTGCTTGAAGCAAAACAAAAAGGTTATGGTGACCGTCAAATTGCGCACATGATGGGATGCTTGGAAAGCCAAGTGTACAAATTGCGTGAAGAAATGGGCGTGAAGCGTGTCTACAAATTAGTAGATACTTGTGCCGCTGAATTTAAAGCTCAAACACCTTATTATTATTCTACTTTTGAAGAGGAAATTGAAAAAGCAGATGGAACGCGTTATGTGGCGAACGAAAGTATCGTGACGGATAAGAAAAAAGTGGTGGTTTTAGGTTCTGGACCAAATAGAATTGGGCAAGGAATTGAATTCGATTACTCTTGTGTACACGGCGTTTTAGCAGCAAAAGAATGTGGTTACGAAACCATCATGATTAACTGTAATCCAGAAACGGTTTCAACCGATTTTGATACGGCTGATAAATTATATTTCGAACCCGTATTTTGGGAACACATTTACGACATCATTCAGCATGAAAAACCAGAAGGTGTCATTGTTCAGTTAGGTGGACAAACCGCTTTAAAACTGGCTGAAAAATTAGATAAATACGGTATCAAAATTATAGGAACTTCTTTCGAAGCCTTAGATTTAGCTGAAGATAGAGGAAGATTCTCTGAATTGTTAACCGAATTAAATATTCCATTCCCTAAGTTTGGTGTGGCTGAAAATGCTGAAGAAGCATCAAAATTAGCGGATACTTTAGATTTTCCATTGTTAGTGCGTCCGTCTTATGTACTAGGAGGACAAGGCATGAAAATTGTCATCAACAAACAAGAGTTAGAAGAGCATGTAATCGAGATTTTAAAACATATTCCAAATAACAAATTATTGCTAGACCATTATTTAGATGGTGCCATTGAAGCAGAAGCAGATGCAATTTGCGATGCTGATGGAAATGTGTACATCATCGGAATTATGGAGCATATCGAACCTTGTGGTGTTCACTCGGGCGATAGTAACGCAACTTTACCGCCATTTAATTTGGGTGAGTTTGTGATGCAACAAATTAAAGACCACACGCATAAAATTGCAAAAGCTTTAAAAACGGTTGGTTTAATCAACATACAGTTTGCGGTAAAAGATGATATTGTTTATATTATCGAAGCAAATCCTAGAGCATCTCGTACGGTTCCTTTTATCGCAAAAGCCTATGGAGAGCCTTATGTAAATTATGCGACTAAAGTAATGTTAGGTGATAAAAAAGTTACCGATTTTACTTTTAACCCACAATTAAAAGGATATGCGATTAAGCAACCGGTTTTCTCTTTCAATAAATTCCCGAATGTAAACAAAGCATTAGGACCTGAGATGAAATCGACAGGTGAAAGTATCTTGTTTATCGACGATTTAAAAGACGATCAATTCTACGAATTGTACTCAAGAAGAAAAATGTACTTAACTAGATAAAAATAAAAGCTCCGCAATTGCGGAGCTTTTTAGCTTTTAGGTTGCACGGATTACAAATCTGCGTTATCGAGTTTATTATTTGTTTTCGATTTCAACATCAATAAAATCTAATTCTAAAAGTTTTTTTGTTATCGTTAGTATTAATTTATAAATTTCAGATAATTCTTTAACACCAAACACAGCTGTTCTATTCATAATTCCTTTTTCTATTAAATTATCTACTGTGTGATTATATTTAAGTTTTCTTTCAAAAACTCTTATTTTAATGCATAAATCGCTTATTTCTAATAAAATACTCTCACTAATATCTAAAGCATATAAATCTAAAAGCGTTTCTAATTTATTTCGAAGTAATATTAATTTGTTATTTTCAATTTCGATTTTTTTGAGTTTATCTTCTGGAGAAAGTATGTTAAAAGATTGGAAGATTTCTAAATTTATTTCTAACAATGTAATTTCTTCTAAAACATTATATCTAATTAGTCCAATAAATTGGTGATTTTTTAAGTCCTTTTTAGATGTATATATAACAAGACTTTCATTTTTTAATTCAGGTTTTACGAAAGGATTCCCTTCCAGGAAATCGCAGAATTCTTGAATGAGAAAAGACACTTTATTAAAAATAAACTTTCTTCTTTTTTTATGTATAAGTTTTAAAGTGAAATAAGGTATTAATTTAACAGAAATTATCGTTCCAATAATTAAAAATATAAAACTAACTAACACATTCATCCAAAATGAGTCCCATTCGAAATTAATAAAAAATGTTTTTATAGTTTCCATTTTGTATGTTTTTTGCTAACTCATTTTATTCTACATAATAATTCATTTTGCCAATGATATAAATTAAATAGACTTCATTTTATCAAACCTACTTAATATTCACAACATATCAAACAAGAAGTTATTAACAGAAACAAAAAATCCCTCTTTTTAAAGAAGGATTTTTAATTGTATAAAATAGCTTTTTAACTCTTTTGTTCTTTGTTGAAATATACTAAGTAATAGTACATTTGTTTTTCTTCGTCCCAACCTTTTTCTACAAATTTCTCCGCACTTTCTGGGTTTACAAAGTCGAGCTTAATTTGTATGTTAGTGTCAAGTTGAATCGTGTTTTTAATTTTCTTACGCGCATCCGTCACCGCTGGGTTCGAAATTGGGAAGTTAGAAACATCTTCAATGCTGTATTTGGCACCTTTGTCTACCTTGTAGTTTTTAAACTCAGGAATAAACTCAGGGTTTTCCATTACTTCGTTTAAGAAAGCCGTTTCTTCAAACTCATCGTTTTTCGCAAAGTGATTAATAGCACGGTTCATAAACAATACTTCTTGTTGTTTGTCTTCGGCTGGTAACACCACATCTTTTGCGAAATCTTTACAAAACTGTAAGTATTTTTTAGTCATGAAGTTTTCGTCTTCAAAAACATCAACCGATAAGAAATGCTCTAACCAATAACGTGCATCGTAACGATTGCTATCTACCGTTAAAATCTTGTAACCTTCTTCTTTTTTATAATTGAAAATGATACAACCTTTGTCTAACTTGTTTAAGTTAATTCCTTGTTGTAACACCATTTCTAAACTACTGTTGTTTTCTTCAAACTGTAAGAAATCGGTTTTAATTTCACTTTTGAAAACACCAATAGCATCAACAGGATTGTTGTCTATTGTTAAGTGCGTTAAATAGGTAACATACACTTCGCCACTTTTAATGTGTGGATGGTTGGATTGCTCGTATAAATGTTGGTTAATTTTTTTAGAAATCTCGTGTACTTGCGACGGATTGTTGAAAATTTCCGTTACAAAATTGTACATTTCGTTGTATTCTAAATCCACATCGTGCGCAAACTGATAATAGTTTTCTTCTTTATCGCGAAATGGTTTAAAGAAAAATTCTTTTAATAAAGGCGTAATTTCATCGTTTAAAGCATAAGGCGCTTCCGATAAGTATAAACCTTCATTTTTACTTTTATTTCCTACTCGGTGAATCGATAGGTTTTCTATGTGCGTGTTATATAGATTGATCATATTTTTTTAGATAAAAGAGGAAAGAAGAAAGAAAAAAGATTTCTTCGGTAACTCTTAAATTATTATCTTGTCTTGACTCTTGACTCTTTCTTCTAGAACTAGTTCCAATTCTCTTCAAATCCAAAATCTTCGAAGCTATCGTCGCCATCGAACATATCGAAATCTTCATCGTCGTAATCGTCTTCAAATTCAGAACCGAAATCTTCGCCTTCAAAATTCATATCAGGAGCTTGCGTTGGTAATTGACCGTGAGAAAACAATAAAGCGGGGTAGCTTTCGCCGTCTTCTTTTTCTTCAATTGCGCCAAGTTCAACAAAGAATGTCCACATGTTGAAGAAATCGTATACGTAGATAATTTTAGTTTGCTCTTGGTGTAAAATATCTTCCAAAACAAAATCGTTCATAATACGCATTTCACCAGGAACATCACCCGTGTCAAACAACGGAATTTCTTCGTCTTGTGTCCAATCTTCATCACAAGTGTAAAAAGCCGCCATTTCGCTTCCGTCGAACCCGAAAGCATTCACAATAGCGTTATGTAAATCTTCTAAAGAAGCTTCTTTTTCTATAGCAATATCTCTAAAAATATCCTCTTCTGCATCAAGAATAACTCTGAATTTGTATATCATAATCATTAAATTTTAGGAAAGCAAAATTAAGTATTATTTGTGAGTTTAAGGTACAATTATCATTTAAAAAATGGAAGTTCCCGTTTCGGTGGTTAATCGTTCTAAAACTTCTAGCCCATAAAAAGAGTTTCCTTTTTTATTCAATTTTGGGCTCCAAACAGTTACGGTATATTGGTTAGGAAGTAAGGCAACAACGCCACCGCCAACACCACTTTTTCCTGGTAAACCAACTTTAAAAGTAAATTCGCCCGCTTGATCATAGAAGCCGCACATTTGCATTAAAGCATTCATTCTTTTACACTGACTTTTGGTTAAAAATAAATCCTCAGTATTCGGAATTAAACCTTCATTTGCAAATACTCTAAAGCATTTTGCTAAATCGGTTGTAGTCATTTCTATAGCACATTGAAAGTAATAGAAATCGAGTACATCTTCTGGTTTGTTTTTAATATTATCAAACGATTTGATGAAGTTTACCAAAGCAGCATTGCGAAAACCACTTTCTAATTCTGATTGTGCTACACTAGCATTAGATTGTATGTTTGGATTTTCGGATAAGGTGCGTACAAAATTTAAAAAATATTCTTTTGGTTTTTCGAAATGATCGAGCATTAAATCGGCAATAACTAAAGAACCAGCATTTAAAAAAGGATTTCTAGGAATACCTTTTTCGTATTCAAGCTGAATTAAAGAATTGAAAGCATTTCCTGAAGGTTCAAAACCAACACGTTTCCATAATTCGTTGCCTTCTTTGGCAAAAATGATTGCTGTGGTTAATACTTTTGAAATACTTTGAATGGAAAACGTTTCTTTTGCATCGCCTACTTCAAAAATATTTCCTGTAGAATCGACCAGTGAAATTCCAAATTTATCGGGATTTACTTTGGCTAATTCGGGAATATAATCGGCAATTTTGCCTGTATTTTCAAGATTTTTTACTTCGTTATAGATGTTTTCTAGTAATAACTGATAATTCATTTACACAATGTTTAATTCAAATGTAATAAAATGAAAAGTTATAAAAACTTAATTTTCATAAAACTCAATAGGTAAATCATCAGGATCACTGATAAAGAAGAATTTCTTCTCGGTAAACTCATCAATACGGATGGTTTCTGCATTAATGTTATTGGTTATACAGTAGTTGTGAGCTTCATTAATATTTGAAACTTCAAAAGCTAAATGTCGTAAACCACAAGCTTCGGGTCTAGAAGTTCTTTTTGGCGGATTAGGAAATGAAAATAATTCTATAACATAATTATCGCCAATTGCTAAATCGAGTTTGTAGGAATCGCGCTCCTCACGATACACTTCGCGAATAATTTGCAAACCCAAAATTTCGGTATAGAATTTTTTAGAACGTTCATAATTAGAACAAATAATTGCAATATGGTGGACTTTTTTTAGCTGAAGCATTATTTATTTTTTTTACGATTAAAAATAGTCTTTTTAAAATGCGTAAATTTTTTATGAGAAGGATATTGTCTGTTTGTAGTCATATTATTAAAAATTAGAGCAGTAAAAAACAGAATTAAAGTTCCTAGTAAAACGGGAAAAATAACATATAAATATCCTAATGTTTTAATTTGAGTTGAGCCTGTTACAGCAATAAGAGCAGTTGCGCCACCTGGTGGATGAAGTGTTTTTGTTATTTGCATTAAAATTATAGATAAGGCAACAGCTAGTGGAGCAGCTAGCCATAAAATATCTGGAATTAATTTTTGAATGGTTACTCCGATTATTGCAGAAATAAAATGTCCGCCAATTAAATTTCGAGGTTGCGCTAGTGGACTTTCAATTACACCATAAACCAAAACACAAGAAGCTCCAAAAGAACCAATTAAAAAAACAAAATCACTTTCTAGAAGTTTGCCATACTGTAAGTATGCAATTATCCCTAAACCAACAAATGAACCTAAAAATGCCCAAAAATGTTCTTTTGCATTAATTAATGTTTCTCTATATAAAACATATTTTACCTTACGGTAATTTCTAATAATTCTTTTTTTAGCCATTTAATTTTTAGAATAACTATAAACTGTATATGAACAAATCTTTTCTGCAACAATTTTAGCCGTAAAACAGCTAATGAAAATAGGAATAAATAAATTGTAATTATGAAATAATCCACAAGCAAGAAATGTTGCCGTAAAAGGTGCGTGAATGCTTGCACTAAGCATGGCGCCCATACCAATAATCATAAAATTTAGTGGAATAACTTCAAGTCCGAAATACGTGTTAAGAATTATTGCTAAAAGTAAACCTACAAATCCACCAATGAAAATACTTGGTGCAAAAACGCCACCATCGCCGCCGCCAGCTAAGGTAATTGAAGTTACAATAGGTTTGAAAACTATAATACTTAAAATTGTAATGAAAACAGGAAGTGTTAAAACTAATTCATTTGAAGCGATTAGGTTTTCCTTAATTGCATGATAACCATCTCCATAAAGTTGTGGTAATACGATAAGTGAAATGCCCAATAGTATTGCGCTCAAAATAATTTTCTGATTTGTTTTTTTGATTGCATTGAACTTCTGTTTAAATAAAATGACACATTTTGTAAGATAAACCGAGTTCATTCCGGCAATGATGCCTAATAAGATAAAAAATGGAATTGCTTTTAAATGCCAAGTCGTTATTGGAGCGTGAAAAAGCGATTTTTCATCGAGTAAGATGCAAATTAAAACGGCAATTATAGTCGCGATACTTGTAGTAAGGATAAAGATTTTAGAGACTTTTTTAGCAATTACTTCGTAAGCGAATAAAATTCCAGCAATTGGACTAAAAAATAAAGCTGCAATTCCGGAAGCAACACCTGCGCAAATAAGTTCGGTTTTGTGTTGGTTTAAAATATTTTCTTTTTCTTGAGTAACTGAACCAACAGTAGCCGATGCCACAACTGTAGAAACTTCAATACCAGTTGAACCTCCAAAAATTACTGTAAAAAAACCATTGATAAGATGAGATGGAATTTTATAACTCGGCAAACTGTTTTTGCGGTTTGAAGTCGTTTCAAAAATTTCTGTAATTCCTTTGTTTTTCTTTTTCTTAAACAAGAAATATCTTAATATGGTGATAATCGTTAAACCAATTAAAGGAAAAATTAAAAACAACAATTTATTTGATGTTGCTTGATGGAACAATACTTCTTCATAATGTTCGGTTCCTCTTTTTAATGCGATTGCTAAAAACGATGTTAAAAAACCAATTAAAATAGAAGCTAAAACAATTTTGCGATATTTAATTAGTTTGAAATTGCTTTTTATTGTAGAAAATTCAGCCATAAGTAATGTAATCTCTTGCAAAGATACTTTCTATATTAATTTGGCATATAAAAAGACGTTAAAATTTTTTTACAATTCATCCATGAAATTCTACAATTCGGTAAGTTCTTTTTTTAAAGCATGTGATTCTGTTGCAACTTTGTCATGTAAATCAATAAAAATTAAACGATATGACACGAATCATCACCTTTATTGCACTTTTAATTGTAGGAGCACTTTCGGCTCAAAGTAAGTTAAGTAATTTTGAACAAGCCGTAATTTTATTTAACCAAAGTGAAAATGCTCAAGCCAAAGTTTTATTTGAAAATGAAGTAAAAACTGAAACCGAAAACTGGTTACCGTATTACTATCTTTCTTTATTGAATGCTACGCAAGCATTAGAAAACAAGAATGATTTGGTTAAAATGAAAGCTTTATTAGAAACGGCTCAAAAAAATCAGGATAAGATTAACAAAATGCAACCTGAAAATGCAGAGGTTTTACTAACACAAGCACTAATAAATACAGGTTGGATTGTTTATAACCCATTTGAGTTTGGTCAACGTTATTCGGTAGATATTGAATTTATTTTTCAAAGAGCTCTAAAATTAGAACCTAACAATCCGCGAGTAGTATTACAAAAAGTATCTTATGATATAGGAAAAGCGCAATATTTTGGTCAAGATACAAGTGCTTATTGTAAAGAACTGGAGCGTGCTATTGAACTTTTTGCTACCTTTAAACCTGAAAGTAAATGGCATCCAAGTTGGGGTTTATCACTCGCTGAGAACAAAATTAAACAATGTAAAAACTAATGAATTTTCAAAAAGAACTTTTAAAAGCGGTTGGTATTGGGGTTATAATTTTTATTATAATTCAAGCAATAAATTATATCTACAATTTGCAATTACCCGATTTTAATGCTTTAAAATTCAATTTCATTTTTACAATTTTATATAGCGTTGTACTGTATTTTGCTAATGCATTAGTCTTTATACAATTAGATAAGTACTTTGAAAAAAATAGATTTCATTTAAAACGATTGGTAATTGGTTTTCTAGCTTCGTTTTTAATTTCTGGAATAGCAATTTTCTTCTTAAGAATCTTTGAAGAAGTGTTGGTTGAGAAACTTAGTTTAGCCGAATTTTTTAATCAAGAAACGGTTTCCAATTATGTGGTCGCCATGATTATAACTTTAGTAGTTACTTTAATTGTTCACTTGGTTTATTTCTATAAAAATTATCAAGAAAACCGAGTTAAACAAGAGAAGATAATCGCAGGAACAGCTTCTGCTCAGTTTGAAAGTTTAAAGAATCAGCTCGATCCACATTTCTTGTTCAACAGTTTAAATGTTTTGAGTTCTTTGATTGAAGAAAATCCGGACAATGCGCAAAAGTTCACTACATCATTATCAAAAGTATATCGATATGTATTGGAACAACGCGATAAAGAATTGGTTACTGTTCAAGAAGAATTAGCGTTTGCCAAAACGTATATGAATCTCCTAAAAATGAGATTCGAAAACAGTATTTCTTTTGAGTTACCAACTGATTTTGAAAACCAAGAAGCTAGGGTAGTGCCGCTTTCATTACAATTGCTTTTAGAAAACTGTATTAAACACAATATTGTAAGCGAGCAAAAACCGCTTCATATTAAAATTTATATTGAAAATAACGAATTAATAATTGAAAATAACAAACAAAAGAAAGAAGTTTTACAAGATAGAAAAGGCGTAGGCTTACAAAACATTGTGAATAGATATGCTATTTTAACAGAACGAAAAGTAGCTGTTTTAGATTCTGAATCTGTTTTTAAAGTAAAACTTCCAATTTTGACTAAACAAGTAAATATCATGGAAACAACAATAAACAATTTCAATGAAGATATGGCTTATGCAAGAGCCGTAGACAAAGTAAAAAAGATTAAAGAATTTTATAGTAGCTTAATTTCCTACTGTTTGGTAATTCCTTTTTTAGCATTTATTAATTACAAAACATCCGATTTTCAATGGTTTTGGTTTCCAGCTTTAGGTTGGGGAATGGGATTAATTTTTCAAGGATTTCAAGTTTTTGGTTTTGCTAAAGATTGGGAAGAACGAAAAATTCAAGAGATTATGGATAGAGATAAGAATTCAAAAAAATATCAATAATTTAAGTCAAAAGTCGATAGTTAAAAGTAGAAAAATGGAAAAATATAAATCAGATTACGAGCGATACGAAGAGGCAAAAAAACAAGTAAAAGAAATAAAAGGATTTTATGTACATCTTCTTGTATTTATAGCAGTTAATATCTTTTTAATATTTATAAACTTAAAATATTCTCCAGAACATTTATGGTTTTTTTGGACTACAATGGGTTGGGGTGTAGGTGTACTTTTTCATGGATTGGGAGTTTTTAAAGTAATGCCTTTTTTTGGAAAAAATTGGGAAGAAGATAAAATTAAAGAGTTAATGGAGAAAGAAAAAAAACAAAAATGGGAGTAGCTTTTAATTTTAAAGTCAAAAGTTTTTTAAACTCATAACTAATAATTTATAACTCATTATTAAAAACATTATGAATACAGAAGAAATAAGATATAGAGAAGCGCAAAAAAGAGTAAAAAGAATGAAAGGTTTTTATACTCATGCGATCATTTACGTAGTGATTAATATAATGGTATTTATTAGTAATGCTAGAGAAATACCTGCTGGTGAAAGTATAATTCAATGGCGAACATTAATGACACCAATTACATGGGGAATTGGACTATTAGCTCACGGATTATCTGTTTTTGTTCCTAATATGATATTAGGAAAAGATTGGGAAGAAAGAAAGATTCGTGAATTTATGGAGAAAGAGAAATCGATGCGACAATAAGTTGATTTGTTAATTTGTTAATTGAAAAATTGAAAATATATTTTAAAACTGCTTATTGCGTATCGCTTTAAGCCTAAAGCATGAAAATGAACATAATCATCATAGAAGACGAGAAACCAGCAGCACGATTGTTGCAGCGAAAAGTAGAAAAATTAGGATTTGCTGTAAATCAAATGCTACATTCTGTTGAAGAAGCTATACATTGGTTTACCATAAATCAGCATCCTGATTTGATTTTTTTAGACATTCAATTGTCTGATGGTTTATCGTTTGAAATATTTGAGCAAATTGATATTAAAAGTGCCATTATTTTTACAACTGCCTACGATGAATATGCTTTGCGTGCGTTCAAATTAAATAGTATCGATTATTTGTTAAAACCTATTGATGAAGACGAATTAGAAACGGCTATTTTAAAATTTAAAAATCAGTTTCAAAAAAACACCATTTCAACTTTAGATTTTGAAGCGATCAAAAGAATGTTGGTTAATCCGGTTCAAAAAGAATATAAAGAACGTTTTTCGGTAAAAGTGGGTAACCAAATTAAAGTCATTTCTATCGATGAGGTCGAATGTTTTTACAGTGAAAATAAAGGAACTTATTTGCACACTTTAGATAACCGAGATTACTTAGTCGATAATTCATTAGAAGTAGTGGAAAGCGAATTAAATCCAAAAGATTTCTTCCGAATTAATCGAAAATTTATTGTTCCACTGAAAGCGATTAAAGAAATTCAAATGCATACCAATTCACGTTTAAAGCTAATTCTTCCAACTTATAAAGCTGATGAAGTAATTGTAGCACGAGAACGTGTTAAAGAATTTAAAGATTGGATTGGGTAACTAGAAAAACATTTGCCAATACATAAAAAATCCAATTAAAACTAAGTACAATGCATTGTTTATGCTAAAAGTAAGCAATGAAAATGTTTTCCAAGATTTTTCTTTAATTATTTTATAATTAAACAACAGTAACGGAATAATCGCGATTACCATTAAATGTGGTAAATAGGAAACTAAAGTAATAGCTAGACTAAGTGAATCGTAATAAGGTGCTGGAAAATAAAAAATACTGGTATTAGTATTCAATATAAAGATGTAATAAAATAATAAAGGACCCATTACAATTAAAAATAATTTAACCAAATTGTATTTTTGTTGTTTTCTAGTTCTAATATAATTAATGAAGAAATAAAATGAATTTGCAATAAAAAACAATCCACATAATAAAAGAAATATTCTAATTTCATCAGAGTTTTTCGGTGTTTTAAATTGTACAAGTTGTTCAAATTCTTTATTCTTTGGAAATAAGGAATCGACTTTTAATATATGATTCCCTTTTGCTAATTCGTCTTTTAAATTATATTGAACTGTATGGTTATAATCGTGATAAAAATAAATGTTTACAGTGCCATTAGTTGAATCAAAAATGGATGTTATTAAAGTTCCATCACCAATTTTATCACGACAAACACTCATTGTATCTGAAACACTTCTGCAAAACTCTAAATCTGCTTCGTAATTGTCTTTTAAAAAATCAACACCTTTTTTATAACGAACTAATTTTCGTGCATCGTCTTCAGATGTAATAGATGGACAAAAATTAGATAAAACATAAGTTGGATCATTTCCTTCAATTATTTTGTAAGGTTCCACCACAATATAATCGCCCGTTTTGTCGATGTAAATAAAAACATCTTCTATAAAAAAGCTTTGGTCGTATTTTTCAATATAAGCTTTTACTTCAGCTATTGTTTTACAATTGTGGAGAATATCTTTGATGTAAAAGGTTGGATTCGTAATTTTTGTTCTCGAGTCCATTATTGAATTTTCAATCTTTGGATGATAAGAAGCTAAACGCGAAAAAACCAATCCGTGTTCATTCATTCCTGATTGTGGTGCATAACCATTTTCGCCATCAAATCTAGAACCTGTAAAAACCGTACCATAAGGAGCATTTTCTGTTCCAATTTCAAACCAAATTTGCGGTGTTGTTAGCCAAGCATCATGATTACAACCTACAAATGTTTTACCATTTTTGGTTATTTTGTACATGCTACATGCATTAGACAAGTTTATTGATAAAACAAAAAATAGACTGAATAAGATTTTAAAACACTTCATCGTACTTGGTTTATTAAATTAAAACGACTGAAGTGATTAATTGTTACAAGATTGAGTTTTAGTTTATTATTTTAAATTCAAACGATCTATTTTATTACCAATACTAAAGTTCTTCATTTCGGTTTCAAATGAAGTGAAATTTTCTTTTAAAATTGGTTTGGAAAATTTTCCATTTTCTAAAACTAAAATTTCATCACAAGTTTCGCTAAGTGTTGAAAAAATATGAGAAGAAATAAGTATAGTTTTTTGTAAGCTTTTTAATTTGTGAATTATTTCTGTAATAATAAGATTACTATGAATATCGACACCATTAAAAGGTTCGTCTAAAATAAAACAGTTATTTTCTTGAAGTAAAACAGCGGTTAATGCCAATTTTTTCTTCATTCCAGTTGAATATGTTGAAGCGTATTGATTTAATGGTAAATCAAAAATATTTTTTTCTTCAAAATTTTCAATCTCAATTTCTCTTGCATTACAAAGTAACTGCAAATATTCTTTTCCAGTCATTTTAGAAAAAAAGAAAGGTTCTGTAGTTAATAAACCCAATTCGTTTTTTAAAATTTTTAATTCCGAATTAATTTCGCCTTCAAATTTTTCTAAACCAGCAATACAATTGAAAAGTGTAGTTTTTCCAGCGCCATTTTCGCCCATTATTCCGTAAATTTTACCTTTTTCAAAAAGTATTGAAATGTCCTTTAAGATTTCTTTAGAACCATATTTTTTTGACACGTTTTTTAGTTCAATCATTTCAGAATTATTTTGAGGTTTTTGATTGCTTGAAAATAAAATATTGGAATTACAACAACTAATAATGGAGGAAAATATAGGCTAAAAGCTAAAAATACACCTTGAACTACATTCATTTTTTCAGGATAAGCCGAATATTTTGCTAAAACTCCAGCAATTATAAATAAGTAACCGAGAAAAGTGAAAATAAAAATCGATTCAAACTCTTTAATATAAAAAAAACTTAATATCGCCACTAAAGGGAAAACTAGATAGGTTGTATATTGTAATGAAATTCTAATTTTGCTCCATAAAAAATCTTTAGGAGTTAAGTTGAAATTCCATACATAGTAGGAGTTTTCAGGAAAACTATAATAGCTAAATATTATCGCAAAGCAAGCTACAATAGAAAATATTCCTAAATTTAAGTTTGAAACATCAATTGCCTTAATTAAAACAAAAAATACTATCGCAAAAACATAAAATGTTTTACGAAAGCCAATTGCAAATTCAAATGGTTTTTTTGAAAATGGAGTAGGTATCGTTTTTTGAAAAACAGCATCGAATTTGATAAAACTTAGTATAGCTGCCAACACTAATATAAATGTAATTACCAAGTAGTTTTGTTTGTAAATTAAAAAAGCAACAAAAGGTAAGGCTAATACATAATTTTCTATTAAACGTAATTTAAAATACTTTTCTTGACTAAAACATAATTGTAAAAACCGATTTCTATCAAAATTACTCAATTGTAATGTCAATCCTGCATATAAAACAATGTAGATTAGATTAGCATAATCAACTTGTTGAAAAAGTTTTTCAGAACCAATAAAGAATCCGCCTAAAATTATAAGATAACCGATGAAAACTGGAATGCCAAATTCTACAAACGAACGATTTATAATTTTATATTGTAGATAGAAATAGTTTTTCATTACTATTTACTCAATCGATGCAACGTATAAACCATAGTTGTTAATAAACCAAAGGCTACCAATTGATGCGCTAATCCCAACCAAAGCGGAACATGAAATAATAGTGTTAAAACGCCTAATGTAAATTGTAATAAAACCACAATCTGCAATAGTATAATTCCTTTTTGTTGTTGAGAATTTAAAGTATATTTTTTGCTTTTGAAATACAATAAAACCATTAAGAAAACTACCACATAAGCAAATGTTCTATGGAAAAATTGAACGCCACTTTTTCCTTCTACAATCGCTTTTAAAATGTTTGATTGTTCTAGTAAAATACTTTCATGGAAAAACTGATCGTCGCTCATTAAAGGCCAATGATTATGAATTAATCCCGCATTTAAACCCGCAACAAATCCGCCCCAAATAATTTGGATGATTAGTACAACTAATGCAATTTGAGCTATTTTTTTTAATTGCGGATAAAGTGTTTCGGTTTTTTTAGGATATATTAAATCTAGCGCCACCCAAAGTGTGTAAGCAAAAGTGATAAAAGCAAACGTTAAGTGTAATGCTAAACGAAAGTGACTTACATCAGGATTGTCGATTAGTCCGCTTTTAACCATAAACCAACCTAAAAATCCTTGAAAAGCGCCCATTCCTAAAAGAATGATACATTTTTTTATAGTTTCTTTATCTAACTTCTTTTTGACTAAAAAATAAACAAACGGAATAATGAATACAATACCAATAATTCGACCGATAAAACGGTGAAACCATTCCCAGAAATAGATGAATTTGTAATCTTCTAAATGAAATCCGCCTGATTTGTATTGGTTAATTTTTTGGTATTCAGGAAAGGTTTTGTAGGCTTCAAAAGCTTCATTCCATTTTTCTTCAGATGTTGGTGGAAAAGTATCGGTAATTAAATGCCAATCGGTCATTGATAAACCCGAATTAGTTAAACGAGTAATACCGCCAACCATTACCATTAAAAAAAGCAATACACAACCTGAAAGTAGCCAAATAATAACTGGTTTATTAGATTTCATTTTTAATTTAATTTTTATAAAATTACTCGATTTGCTTTTTTAACTATGAAAACAAATCATAATTTATTTTAAAACTTTTTCGTAAGCTCTTCTTGCGCTTCCTCTAAAATAGACTTCCCCACAATATTGATAACCTCGTTTTTCAAAGATTTTCATCATAGCCAAATTATCAAAATTGGTATCGACTTTTACACTGAAAATGTTTTGTTCTGTGGCTAAATTTTCAACAAATTCGATAATTTTTCCAGATAAACCTTTACCTAAATAATTTTCATCAATTGCAATTCTATGAATTACAACAAAATCATCATTTGTGAGCCATTTTCCAATAATTTTTGCATATTCAGGTTCGTCGTTAATTAATGCAGCACAATAACCTATAATTGTTTCATCATCAACTAATACAAAACCAATTTTTTTTGCAATATCATTTTCAATAGTTTGAAGATTTGGGTAACCGTCTTGCCATTGATTACTACCATCAGCTTTTCTTCTTAAAATAGCGTGCTTAATGATGTTCCAAATACTATTTTTATCTTCAATAACCGCTTTTCTAAAAATATAATCTTTCATTTTTCTTTCATATAGACTCCGCTAGATATTACAACTATATTAGTTCTGGTTGAT
>JAIXHM010000015.1 GCA_030145825.1 Flavobacterium sp. | reverse complement strand
TTTAACCAATTTTGAATTTTAACATCCTGAAGTTTAATTCTTTCAATAAGTTTAAAAGGATTCTTTCTATCTTCTATATTCGCATATTCTTCCTCGTGTATTTTAGAGATTAAAAGATTTTTTAGTCTATCTGTCCTCACGGCTAGCATATCGTTGAGTTTACTTAAATCATGACTAAAAGAAGCTAAAACAATTCCACTACTTGCCAAAGCCCTAAGCATTTTTTGCTCTTCTTTTAATTTTTCAATTTCTTCTTCTTTGCGATCTAATTCTCCTGCAAGAATTTCTTTTTCCTTTTCAGCTTCTGTTTCATTTGAAAAATCATCACTGATACCAGTTGAAGTTGGGTTGTTTGCTGAAGCTTCTTTTTTAGCTCTACTTTTTGCTAAAATTTCATTTTTAAGTTTTTCTGCTTTTTCTCTATCTCTTTCAGGACCAAATTTTATATCGTCATATTCAGCCATTTCTCGAGCGATATATGACCTATCTTTCTCAAATTCACTAATAATTTCGGTTATAAGCTCCACAAAAATGCGAAAAGTTTTATTTTCTTGCAATCCTTCACGACTTGATTTATCTTCAAAGTTTACATTAGTTAGTCTTGAAATATTAACAGCACCTGCGACATTATCAGGCTCTACTCGATAACCACCTTCTTTTTTAGCTACACTAGCAGGGCTTTGAGCTTTTCTACTCCCTAGACCTAACCAATCAAACGCTACATTATTAACCTCTCCATACGGTCTAACTCTAAAATTGTCTCTCACTAGTTTAATTCCCCCAAATTTATTTAACCAATCTTTCCTGTCATTAGACATGAAATTTCTGTTAAAAAATCTTTTAGCATCCAATGAATTAGATTGTCTTTTAAGGAAATAAAAAGAAAAACTAAAAACCCCAATATTTTTAAAAGTATCATCTTCATCAATTTCTTTATATCCTTTAAGTAATTCTGAAAAAGTTGTTTCTTTTTCCCAAAAACCTCTTAAAAAATCAATTTTTGTATAATTGGCTTTTTGCATTCCTTTCCTTTCGAAAAAATCATTAGGAATTAATTCAATATCGTATTCATTTCTAAATATTTTAATTTTAACGTTTTGATTATCATCTGATGTTGCTACTAGCTTATAGTCAAAATCATCACATACAGAACCTAATACTTCGCCATATTTTCTGGGTGTTAATGAGCTAAAAAGAAAAATTTCAAAACCACCAGATTCTTTAGGAGGGACTAAAACTTCTAGGTCATTAAAAACTTGCTCAACGAAAAAATCTTCCCAATTATCTCTTAAATCAGTTATTTTTAAAATTGTACCAAATTTAAATTCTTTTTCAGACTTAATTTTTGTTAAATCAATTTCAGGTAATTTTTTAAGAAGTTCTTCTTTTATAGAATGAGAATTTAAACCAGTAAGTTTAGCACCAACTTTATCAATAGTCTTAAAATCTCCTTCAAAATCTTCCCAATTAACTTCCCAATTATACCCATTAAACTTTGTTGGTATTCCATTTAAATCTGTGTCAGGATTGTGTATTTCAGGGTTTGGGTTAAATATAGTAGTCATCTCACATTTACTACCTAATTTATCTAAAGCAAACCTACCAATTCCTTTTGCTCCTGATTTAACCCTACCTTGTTTAGTGAAAATATTATTAGCCTTATTGTCTGTTCCAATTGTCATCCAATGATCTCTAATGATATTTTGTGTCATACCTTCTCCAAAGTCAATAATATAAAGCGCAGAAAAAAATGAAATGGATTTTTTAAAAGATTGTAATTTTTCAGAATCAAGCTCAGAATTTATATTATAATCACCATCTCCATTTTTAGAATAAATCTCATTAATCTTTTTATTTGATATACCTAATTCAATTAATTTATTAAAATGTTCTTCATCAATTTCATTTGAAAAAACTGAATATTTGTTGTCAAAATAAACAATACATACTTTACTATCAGCGTCATAACTGTTTTTGACTAGCTCAATAATTGCTCCTTTTGAACTAGCTACATTTTCACGACCAATAAGTCTTGCTGTTCTTGCAGATACTTTGAATGGTAAATCTATTGAGTTTTGATTCATTTATTTAAACATTTTAAGGCTATTTTTACTAACTTTAATTAATACAGACAAATATAAAAATTATTAATATGAATATTCATTATATAAATATCTTTAATATATTAAATATGATACTTCTTTCTTTTATCTGGACTAATGTAATCTATTGAATTTAAGATGTTAGGAGTTATCTTCTCAATTTTTGTTTCAATAGCCATTATTGTACTTAATTCAATTATTTTTGAAATTTCTCCAATTAAGCCGTCACTCATCGCTAAAATTTTGTTGGTAATTGAATTTTCAATCAAATGAGATTCTTTTTTTAAAGGTAAAATATTCTCAAAACTGATAAGTAGCCTCTTTAATTCTTTATCGTTTGTCCAACGAGGAAGAACTTTAGGTTCAAATCTATTAGATAATTGTGTGTCTGTTTGTATGGCATTAAAAGCATCTCTAGTTCCAGCACAAATTAAAGGTATCTGTAATTCATTTGACAAATACTTCAAAACATTTAAAAAAAGTCTTTGTTTTGCAAGAGTTCCTGCTAAAACATGATGTATTTCATCAATTACTAATACTTTAGTTTCCATTTCCTTTAATAAATGAATAAGTCGTAACTGTCTTTGTTCAATTTTTTCTGAAGTTTTGTAAGGCGCATACAATTTTTCAAAAATAATATTGTAAAACCTTTTTTCATCAGGTTCTGGTGGAGCTTGAATGTATAAAACAGGATTAATTACTTTAGAAAATCCCTTTTCATCTTCATCAACATAAGCTTGATGGCGCTTATGAAATTGATTTAATAGGACTGTTTTTCCATTATTAGAATCTCCTACCAATAATAAATTTGGCATTCTACTAGATTTTGGATAGTCTAGTAAGTCTTCCATTTTTTTTAAAATTTTGATGGCATCACTATATCCTATCCATCTAAACTCTTTTACGTGATTAATTCGTTGTTCATCTGTTGCAGCTTCAACAAATATTCTTGTGTTTTCAGATAAATGCTTCATCATCAATGTCTTCAAATGGTTTTATATCAGTGTCTATAGTTTCTTCAAATTGAGCAGAACTATTTTCTTTAAAAGGAGTGTTTAATGGTAAATTTTTAATTTCTCTTTTTCTTTTCCTTGTTTCACGAATTGATTTTTTTTCAATTTCGTCCATCTCCTTATAAGTGTTGAAAATGTTTCTTTCATTAATTGGAGTTTTACTTTTTTTCAACGTTCTAATTACATCGTTAAATTCCCATTGTGAAATAGAAGGTAGTGAAGTGTCTCTGTATGGAATATCAAAATATTCTTTTAATTCTGGATCATAAAAATATATAACACTTATATCTCGGGGGTCTTTTCTGAAAATGAATTTATTTTTAGCATTATTGGTTTTAGAATGAATAAACCTCCTTAGTACATCATGATAGTAAGTGATATGATTAATTAACACACCGTATTCTTGAACTGTTCTTTCTTCAAATGGCATAAAATCTAAACGAAGTTTTCGCTCGTTAAAAACTCTAGGGATTATACCTATACCAGGTTTTTCTCTTGTTCCAATAATTCCTTCTTTGTATTTATCAAGTGGTGACATTCCCAATGAAGAGTGTTCTTTGATATTATAAATCTTGGTAATGTATAATGTTAACCATTTTTCAAATTCAGTAAGACTTAACGAAGCTCTTCCTTCTGAATCATAATTTTTTCGTAATTCAGGAGATGAAAAAGTTGTTCCTGGAAGATTGTGGATTTCTTTTGAAAAAGTACCTAATAATCTTTCAATATGACCTCCAAAGTGAGGAGTTGCGACTGGTCTAAATTCTAAATTTATATTATAATTTTGGCACGCCATTTTGAGCATCTTTCCTCTAAACTCTTTTGCATTATCCACATGAATTGTATTCATAAATCCCCAAGAGGGCCATTGTGCATTTACTCCAATTTTTTCTAACCAAATTTCTTTTGGTAAAATGCTATGAGCAATACATAGACCAGTACCTAATGCTCCAGGTGGGTCAAATGAAAGATAAAAACCAACAACCATTCTACTGAAAACATCAATAGCTACTGTTATCCATGGTCGCTTATAGGGTTTTCTATAATATTCATCAACTAAAATAAGATCAACCCTTGTATGATCAATTTGAACAACACTTAAAGGGTAATCTGCACCTGGAAAACTATTTTTTATTGGATTAAATTTATAACCAGCTTCTTTAATGCCAACTCTCTTTTTCATCACTTCTTCTTCGGAAAGATTTTTTATTCTATTTCTTATAGTATTTGGATGAGGAGGTTGAATGTTTTTATCATAACATTCTGAAACGATTAATCTTATAGTTTTATTGATTGAATTTCTAGAGCTATTTAAATAAGTATTTTTAATATGCTTTTTAATTATTTCATCTTGTTCAGGTTCTAATCTGCTTTTACCTTTTCCACCGGTTTTTGGTTTACCTAAAATAGAAGAAATTGTTCCGTAGCTTTTATATAATTTTAGCCATCTGTATATTGTTGCAGGACTTATGTTATTTTCTTTTGAGATTTTCTTTACTAAATCGGCATTACCAGGATTCTCTAAAATTGGCTTAATAATATCAAATCGTTCTTGTGCTAATTCCCATTTCTTTTCAGAAAGAGTATTAATATCATCGAGCTTATCTTTTTTCTTAAATATTGGTTTTAAACTACTAACATGCACAAGATGAGTTATTCCTGTACTTAATTCCTCAATAGTAACAGTGTCAAGTGTATTCATTTTAGTTATTATAACTTCTTTATTGTCATAAATAACCTTTTCCCCTTTCAATAAATGTACTATATCCATATTTCTACCTCCATATTTAGTTTTTTATTTAAGTCAACTTTAATCTTTTTATGGATAATCATTAACCATAAATATTGGATGAGCTCTGCTCTTTTAAATTCACATGAAGAGCAAGTATCTAATAAATTGTTTATGGTTGTTTTTTTTAATTTTTTCAAGTTTCTTTCTAATAATTCAAATTCGTTGAAATACTCAGAGTTAATCCCATTTCTCATTATTTGAACAGCATTTAGAAATTTTATATTGAATAAATAATCATTCCTGATATCCTTTTCAGTTAGAATTCTAAATGTTAAACCATTTTTATTACAAAACTCATCTGCAGCTTGAAATTTGGTAACATATTTTGAAGCATTTTCTAACAAATCAATATCATATTTGATTTCAATTACTTCTTTTTCTCCAGACCAATATTCTACATAAAAGTCGGGTACATAATATCGATCGTTAAATTCTATTTTTAAAGGTTGTTCGTAATAGTAGCGAACATTTTCATCAAATTCTAAAATATGGATATAATCCCTTTCAAGTGAAGATTCAAAATCAACCAGTTCATTCTTTTTAAGGCTTTTAATTTGGCCCGTTAAAGAGAATTGATTCATAGAAATATTTCTTTGTTTTTTCAAAGACATTCTTATTTTCTTATGTGAATATAAGTTTTTATGTTCTTTTTTGCTAAAATTTTTATTAACATTTTTAATTTTTCTCATATACTTTTGTAAAAAATTGTATTTATATATCCGCTATTCTCATTTACTTTTAGCGCTGACAATTTTTTGTATATTTACCAAAAATACAAGGAATATGCAGTTTACACCGTCTAAATTAAACACTTTTATGTTTTTTAAGTTGCCATCTGCTTTTTGGAGCGGAGTACGAGTAAAAAGCATTTCACCAGAAACTTGTCAGGTGCAAGTAAAACACAAATGGATGAACCAAAACCCATTTAACTCAATGTATTTTGCCGTTCAAGCTATGGCTGCCGAATTTACAACTGGAGCTTTAGTAATGTATCAAATAAAAGAAAGTGGTAAAAGTATTTCGATGCTTGTTGCTCAAAATAAGGCGGTTTTTACAAAAAAGGCGACAGGTTTAATTACTTTTAAATGTGTCGAAGGAAATTTAATTAAAGAAACTATCGATAAAGCTGTTGCGACAGGTGAAGGGCAAACGATTTGGTTAACATCAATTGGTGTAAACGAAAAAGGGGAACAAGTTTCCGAAATGAAATTTGAATGGACAGTAAGGGTTAGAAGTTAAAAGTTAAAAGTTTCTTATTTAGAAGGTTTAATTTTTGTATTGACAAATTTTCAACATCTTGAAATCAACAACAAATCAAACATCTGTTAACAAAAGTTAATTTACTTACATTTCCATTTCATACTTCGTAAATTTGAAAATAAAGAAAATTAAAAATGAAAGTTTTAGTAACAGGTGCAACAGGTTTAATTGGAAGCGAATTAGTAAAATTATTGCTTCAAAATGGTGTGCATGTACACTACTTGACCACATCTAAATCTAAACTTGAGAAAGAAGAAAATTTTAAGGGTTTTTATTGGAACCCAGCAAGTGGAGAAATAGATGCTAATGCTTTTGAAGACGTTGAAGTAATTATTCATTTAGCAGGTGAATCTATTTCAAATAGATGGACGTCAACCAACAAGCAAAAAATTATCGAAAGTAGAGTGCTTTCTACACGATTATTATATCAGTTTTTATCAAAAAATGCTCATTCCGTTAATCATTTCATTGCTGCATCAGCTATTGGTATTTATCCAAATAGTTTAGAAAAAGTTCATACTGAGGAAGATCTAGAGGTCGATAATTCTTTTTTAGGATATGTAGTTGCTAAGTGGGAAGATGAGGTCGATACAATTTCTAAATTAGACATTAAAGTTGCAAAAATTAGAACAGGTTTAGTGCTTTCGAGTAAAGGGGGCGCTTTGTTAGAATTAATAAAACCCATTAAGTTAGGTTTAGGAGCCGCATTAGGAACTGGAAATCAATATCAATCTTGGATACATATTTATGATTTAGTTCATATGTATCATTTTACATTGCAAAATAAATTAGAAGGAATTTATAATGCCGTTTCTCCTTATCCCATTTCAAATGAAGGTTTAACTCAAGCGATTGCTAAACAAATTTCTAAGCCGCTATTTTTACCTAATGTTCCTAAAATTGTACTTAAAATAATTTTAGGAGAAATGCATTACTTATTAATTGCAAGTCAGAACGTTAGTGCAAAAAAAATATTAAAAAAAGGATTCCAATTTAAATATGCAACTATAGAAAAAGCATTACAAAACTTATTGCCATAAAAAAGGTAGTCAATTGACTACCTTTTTTTAAAATAACGCTTTTATAATTTGATTTATTTAGATGCTTTTACTTTTATTTCCAAACAAACTTGTCTCTAATATTTTTTAAGTTTTCTCAAATTTCTAAAATTGATCTTTAAAAAGCGTTAAATAAAAATTAAAATTTTATCAAATTATAAAATAATCGCTGACAATTTGGCATTTTAGATGCTTTGGCAATACATTTGCACTCTGAATTTTTATTAAAAATTTTTGGAAAATGAGTCAAGAAAATACAGAAAACATAGAAAAAGATAACATTCAACAAGAGAATCAAGAAATTCCACAGCCAGAACTGACAGTAGAAGAGAAGCTTCAAGAAGAATTAGCAAACGAAAAAGATAAATTTTTACGTTTATTTGCAGAGTTTGAAAATTTTAAGAAGAGAACTACTAAAGAAAGAATTGATTTATTTAAAACTGCAAATCAAGAAGTTTTACAAGCAATGTTACCTGTTTTGGATGATTTTGATAGAGCTTGGTCACAAATTTCTAAATCAGAAGATGAAGCACTTGTTAAAGGTGTAGAATTAATTCATGAGAAATTGAAATCTACTTTGACTTCAAAAGGATTAGAATTAGTAGAAATTAAAGTTGGAGATAGTTTTGATGCAGATTTTGCTGAAGCAATAACGCAAATACCAGCTCCTTCAGAAGATTTAAAAGGAAAAATTGTAGATGTAATTGAAAAAGGTTACAAATTAGGAGACAAAATTATTCGTTTTCCTAAAGTGGTAATTGGAAATTAAAAAATATTATGAGTAAGAAAGACTATTACGAAATATTAGGAATCTCAAAAGGTGCGTCTGCCGAAGAAATAAAGAAAGCATATCGTAAAAAAGCTATTCAATATCATCCTGATAAAAATCCGGGAGATAAAGAAGCAGAAGAAAACTTTAAATTGGCGGCAGAAGCTTATGAGGTATTGAGCGATGCCGATAAAAAAGCGCGTTACGATCAATATGGTCATGCAGCATTTGATGGAGCAGGCGGATTTGGCGGTGGTCATCATATGAATATGGACGATATTTTTAGTCAATTCGGAGATATTTTTGGTAGTGCTTTTGGTGGTGGTTTCTCAGGCTTTGGTGGCGGTTTCTCAGGCGGAGGTCAACGCAGAGTTAAAGGAAGTAATTTACGTATTAAAGTAAAACTTACACTAGAAGAAATTGTAAATGGTGTAGAGAAAAAAGTAAAAGTAAAACGTAAAGTTCAAGCGAAAGGAGTAACCTATAAAACATGTCCTACTTGTAATGGTTCTGGACAAATAATGAAGGTTGCTAATACTATTTTAGGACGTATGCAAACAGCGACTACGTGTACAACATGTAGTGGTTCTGGTCAAATTTTAGATCATAAACCAAGCGGAGCTGATGCTTATGGAATGATAATGGAAGACGATACAGTTTCTATCAAAATTCCTGCTGGAGTTGTTGATGGTATGCAATTAAAAGTATCAGGTAAAG
This sequence comes from Flavobacterium sp., assembly GCA_030145825.1. GTDB lineage: Bacteria > Bacteroidota > Bacteroidia > Flavobacteriales > Flavobacteriaceae > Flavobacterium. Next base: position 20,666 of record JAIXHM010000015.1, on the reverse strand, counting down.
GTAACGAGGCACCAGGAAGTAATAGTATTCCAGGAGATTTAATTGTTGCTATCGAAGAACAAGAACACGAGTTTTTAAAACGTGAAGGAGAAAATCTTCACTACGATTTATATATAAGTATAGCAGAAGCTGCTTTAGGCGTTTCAAAAGAAATTGAAGCTGTTGGTGGTAAAGTTAGAATTAAACTTGATGAAGGTATTCAATCTGGTAAAATTTTACGCTTAAGAGGAAAAGGAGTGCCAAGTTTAAACGGTTACGGAAATGGAGATTTGTTAGTACACGTTAATGTTTGGACGCCTAAAAAACTATCAAAAGAGCAGAAAGAATTTTTTGAAAAAATGCTAAATGATGAAAATTTTAAACCTTCTCCAGAAAAAGACGATAAATCTTTTTTTGAAAAAGTAAAAGATATGTTTTCATAATTAAATAAAAATCAATACTTTTGAATTCACTTTTTAAAAAAGTGAATTTTTCTTTTTCATAGCAATTTTTCCCATCCTACGTCAAAATAGGATGGGTTTTTTTGTAACATTTTCTTACATTTACTACTAATAAAGAAACAACAATATTTATAATGAGCAATATTCTTGAAGTTCAAAATGTTGTAAAACAGTATGGCGATTACCGCGCTTTAAATGATGTTTCACTTCATGTTCCTAAAGGAAGTATATATGGTTTACTAGGGCCAAATGGTGCCGGAAAGACTTCTTTAATTAGAATTATCAACCAAATTACAATGCCCGATTCTGGTAAAGTTTTACTAGATGGAGAATTGTTAAATCCTAATCATGTTCAATTTATTGGTTACTTGCCAGAAGAACGCGGCTTGTATAAAACCATGAAAGTTGGCGAGCAATGTTTGTATTTGGCTCAGTTAAAAGGGATGTCGAAACAAGAGGCTCAAAAACAATTAAAATATTGGTTCGATAAATTTGATATTGGCAGTTGGTGGAATAAAAAAATTCAAGAACTTTCAAAAGGTATGGCTCAAAAAGTACAGTTCATTGTAACGGTTCTGCATCAACCAAAATTATTAATATTAGACGAACCATTTTCGGGTTTCGATCCAGTAAATGCTAATTTAATTAAGGACGAAATTATCGAATTAAATAAAAATGGTACTTCTGTTATTTTTTCAACTCACCGTATGGAAAGTGTTGAAGAAATGTGTGATTATATCGCTTTAATTCACAAATCTAATAAGTTAATCGAAGGTAAATTAGAAGATGTAAAACGTGAGTACAGAAGTAATACTTTTCAAGTAGGAATTCTTTCTAATAATGTTGAAGGGTTAATGTACCAACTTACTCAAAAATTTACTGTTGGTCAAACTAATTTTAAATCATTAAACGACGAATTAAAATTAGAAGTTCAATTAGGAGATCATAGTTCAAATGATTTATTATCTGTTTTAACTTCAAACGGACAAGTAACTCATTTTGTTGAGAAAATTCCAAGTGTAAACGATATTTTTATTCAAACTGTAAGCCAAAAATAATGAGTAAGTTAGCTTTAATAATTAAAAGAGAGTTTATTGCAAAAGTTCGTAATAAATCTTTTATTGTAATGACTTTTTTAAGTCCGCTTTTATTTGTTGGAATGGGAGTTCTTATTGGATATTTGGCTTCAATGAATAAAGATTCGGTTACTAAAATTGCAATTTATGATGAGGTAGGTTATCTAAAGAACGATTTTAAAAGTGATAAATTCACTCAATATACCGATTTGTCTCTAATGCCATTTGAAATTGCAAAAGATACAGCAAGTAAGAGTTATGCAGGTTTATTGTTTATACCAAAAGTAGATTCTATTCAGCAATTAAAAGAAAAAGTAGAATATATTTCAGAAGAAAGTCCAAGCATTGAATTTATTTCTGATGTTGAAACAGTAATCGATTCGGCATTAACTTCAGATAATTTAAAGAAATTAGGTTTCGATGCTGGAAAAATAGAGTCAGCAAAAGTAAATTCATCATTAAAATTATCTAAATTTTCTGGTGGAGAAAGTCTAAAAGGACTAAATGAAATAAAAGTGGCGATAGGCGGAATTATGGGTTATCTTATTATGATGTTTATTATCATTTATGGAAATTTTGTAATGCGTAGTGTAATTGAAGAAAAAACAAATCGTATTATAGAAATTATTATTTCATCTGTAAAACCTTTCCAATTGATGATGGGTAAAATTATTGGGAATTCACTAGCTGGAATTTTACAATTTTTAATTTGGGTTGTCGTTGGATTAGTTTTAATGTTTGTTGCTCAAAATTTCTTTGGACTTCAAATGGGATCAGGTGCTGTTAATCCAGAATCAGTTCAAATAGCTCAACAATCAGCCGATTTTTCAAAATTACAATTGTATATAACAGAAATAATGAATTTACCTTTAGGTTTAATGATTTCTTGTTTCATCATTTACTTTATTGGTGGTTATTTCTTATATAGTTCATTATACGCAGCTATTGGTGCGGCAGTAGATTCAGAAACCGATTCTCAACAGTTTTTATTACCTATTATAATGCCTTTAATGCTAGGTGTTTATATCGGATTTTTTACAGTAATTAACGACCCTCATGGAACCGTTGCAACTGTATTTTCAATAATTCCTTTTACATCTCCTATTGTAATGTTAATGAGAATTCCATTTCTTGAACCAGAACATTATTGGCAATTAATACTTTCTATAGTTTTATTATTTGCTACCTTTACTTTAGTAGTTTGGTTTGCATCAAAAATATACCGAGTAGGAATTTTAATGTATGGTAAAAAACCAACTTGGGCAGAATTGTTCAAATGGCTTAAATATTAAATATGAAAAAAGAGATTATAGATTTTCTAACCTTTAGAATTATAGATACAGATTCTATAAAGTTTACTGTTTATAATCTCATTTTGCTAATCTTAGCTTTATCCTTAACCGGATTTGTACTAAAGTTTGTTAGAAAAATCGTTACAAGAAAATTACCATTAGAGGATCAAAATAAGTTTGTTAGTGTTTTTCAATTTGCAAAGTATATTGTTTACGTTTTTGTAATCATTTTTACTTTAGATTCTTCTGGTGTTAATGTAAATGTGTTCTTAACAGCTTCAGCTGCAATATTTGTGGGTGTTGGTTTTGCATTACAAACTTTCTTCCAAGATATTATTTCGGGGATATTAATTATTTTAGATCAATCTCTTCATGTGGGAGATATTATTGAAGTAAATGATAAGGTAGGTCAAGTTAAAGAAATAAAGTTACGCACAACTCGAATGGTAACACGAAACGATAGAGTTATGATTATTCCTAATCATATATTCATGACTGATCCACTTTTTAATTGGACACAAAATTCGAGAACTAATAGAGAACAAGTAGCCATTGGAGTAGCTTATGGAACTGATGTTCAATTGGTAAAAAAATTGTTAGAAGACTGTGTTAAACAAGTAGAAGGAGTTGTTCAGTATGAAAATATAACTGTTTTATTTGAAGATTTTGCCGACTCTTCTTTAAACTTTACTGTAAATTTCTTTGTCGAAAACGGAATGAAAAGTCCAAAAGTAAAAAGTGATATCCGTTTCAAAATCGACGCTGCTTTCAAGCAAAATAATATTTCAATACCATTTCCACAACGAGATATTCATATTATTTCGAAGTAAAAAAAAGAGTTTATTCTCTTCAATTCAATAAAATGAACATTTCATTACAAAGTAAGTCTGAATTTTTTCAAAACAAAATGTGTATTTTTTTGCTAACTTTACACTTTAAAAATAAAAAATTAAATGCCTAAAATACTTGTTATTGAAGACGAAGCTGCAATTCGTCGGGTTCTAAGCAAAATTTTATCGGAAGAAAATGATACCTACGAAGTTGATGAAGCCGAAGACGGATTTCAAGGTGTTGAAAAAATAAAAGCTGAAGATTATGATTTAGTACTTTGCGATATTAAAATGCCTAAAATGGATGGTATTGAGGTATTGGAAGCCGTAAAAAAAATTAAGCCCGAAGTACCAATGGTGATGATTTCTGGTCATGGAGATTTGGAAACGGCTGTTAATACGATGCGCTTAGGAGCTTTTGATTACATCTCTAAACCACCCGATTTAAATAGATTATTAAATACGGTTCGTAATGCTTTAGACAGAAAACAATTAGTAGTTGAGAATAAAATTCTTAAGAAAAAGGTTTCTAAAAATTACGAAATGATTGGCGACAGTGATGCGATTAATCATATAAAAGAAATGATTGATAAGGTTGCGCCTACTGATGCTCGTGTTTTAATTACTGGTCCAAATGGAACAGGAAAAGAATTAGTTGCCCATCAATTACACGAAAAAAGTAATCGTTCTAGTAATGCTATTGTTGAAGTAAATTGTGCTGCAATTCCATCTGAATTAATTGAAAGTGAATTATTTGGTCATGTTAAAGGCGCTTTCACCTCGGCAGTTAAAGATAGAGCTGGAAAGTTTGAAGCAGCAAATGGCGGAACTATTTTCTTGGATGAAATTGGCGATATGAGTTTACCTGCACAAGCAAAAGTTTTAAGAGCATTACAAGAAAATTTAATTCAACGTGTAGGAGCCGATAAAGATATTAAAGTTGATGTCCGTGTTATTGCAGCTACAAATAAAGATTTAAAGAAGGAGATTGAGGAAGGTCGTTTTAGAGAGGATTTATACCACAGATTAGCAGTAATTCTTATTAAAGTTCCTGCATTAAATGATAGAAGAAGTGATATTCCACAATTGTTGAATCATTTTGCAAATAAAATTGCTGAAGAACAAGGTAGTGCAGTAAAAACATTTTCAGATAAAGCTGTAAAATTATTACAAGAATACGATTGGACAGGAAATATTAGAGAATTAAGAAATGTAGTAGAGCGTTTAATAATCCTAGGTGGAACAGAAATTTCTGAGTCAGATGTAAAAATGTTCGCAAGTAAATAAATTAGGTAAAAGATGAAAGGTTATGGGTACAAGGTTACCTATTACCATTTACCCATTACCGATTACCATACAAAAAAATGCAATTAAAAAAAATAAATACAAATCTTCAAAAAGCTTTAATCGAAAATGGTTTAACCGAAGCAAATGAATTACAAGAAGAAACATTTTCACCCATTAAAAGTGGTGTCGATTTGGTAATTCAAGGCGATAAAGATTCAGGAAAAACAACTGCACTCGTTCTTAATATTATTCATAAACTTAAAGAACCATTAGAAGAATCTCCCAGGGCTTTAATAATGGTAGAAAATAAAGAGCAAGTTTTGGCTTTAGTCGAACTTTTTGAACGTTTAAATAAATATAATAAGCTAAGAGTTTACGCAACTCATGATAAAACAGATTTAGACGAAGATAAAAATCAAATATCTATTGGTATTGATGTTCTAATTGGAACTCCAAATAGGCTTAATGAAATGTTTTCAGGAGCAGGTTTTAATGTAAATAGATTACAGGTGGTCGTTTTTGACGATTTTGATATTCTCTTGAAAAATAGATATGAGTCAACTATTTTAAGATTATTAATGAGTATAGAAAAAGGTCAACGTATATTTTTCTGCTCACAAATAACAGAACGTGTTGAAGCTGTCGCATTATCTGATGAAGAACGCGAACCAATGTTTTTAGAAATGGAATAAATCAAAATATTATGGAAGAAATTAAAGTATTTTCAGGAAGCGAAATTGAAGCTTTAGCAGTGAGACAAAAATTAGAAGAAAGAGGTGTTGAACCAATTATTAGAAATGGTTTTGAATCGGCTCGATTAGCGGGTTTTGGAAATACAGATGCAGCTGTTGAGCTATATGTAACAGCTGAAGATTTTGAAAAAATTAAAGATTTAATAGAATAACAAAAAGCCAAGCAATTTGCTTGGCTTTTTGTTATATATAGAATGGTATTTTATTCAAATAAAACTGAACCTGAAATAGCAACTTCACTCCAAGTTTTACTAACTCCATCAGCACCTTTATGTAAATCAAAACAAGCTTTATTTAACGAAGCAACTGCATCTTGAGCTCCAAAATCTTCAAGATTAAGAGTTCCATTAACAGTAAACTTATTGTTTTCAAAAGTAGCCGTTACCGGAACATCTTTAGTAATACCATTTATAGTTAATGCTAAAACAGTATTTCCTTCTTTAAAATGAATTTCACCTCCTAAAAATTCAGGATCTTTCATTACCATAAAGAAAAATTCTTTTAATTTGCCATCACGCTCAGGGTTGTTAGTAAAAACACTACTCACAGGAATAGAAAATCTTGCACCTTCTAAAACTTCTTGAGGTGTAGCTCCACTTTTAGTGTCTTTAAGTTCAATCTCTGTAAAACTTCCGCCTACAGCAACTTTCTCTGTTGTTTTGTATGCGGTCCAACTTACTTTTGTTGAATCGTTTACAATTTTCAATCCTGTTTCAACTGGAGTTTCTTCAACTGGAGTTTCAACTTTTTCTTCTTTTTTACAGCTAACAGCAAATATTGAAAATGCTAAAGCAATTAAAGCTATCTTTTTCATGTTTTTAATATTAAAATTCCTATCAAAGGTAAGAAGTTAATTTACTTATAACAAAAATCAATAGTTAAAGATTAATTAAGAATTACGAGTTGTCAATTATCAATTATGAATTAACAAATTAACTATATTTGCACCTTCAAAAAAAAACAGTAAATAGACTTTTGCCTTTTTACTTTAAACTTTTTACTCAAAAACATGATTACAGTTAACGACATCGCAGTTGAATTTGGTGGAACAACTTTATTTAGTGAAGTAACTTTTGCCATTAATGAAAATGATAAAATTGCCTTAATGGGTAAAAATGGTGCAGGAAAATCAACTCTTTTAAAGATTGTGGCAGGAGCAAATAAACCTACAAGAGGCGGAATTTCAGCTCCAAGTGATGCTGTTATTGCTTATTTGCCACAGCATTTATTAACTTCTGATGATTGTACTGTTATGGAAGAAACATCAAAAGCATTTGCTGATGTTTTAAATATGAAGAAAGAAATTGATGAAATAAACGACCAATTAACTATTCGTACCGATTATGAAAGTGATGAATATATGAAGTTAATTGAACGTGTTTCGGAACTTTCAGAAAAATTCTACGCAATTGAAGAAGTAAACTACGAAGCAGAAGTAGAAAAAGTTTTAAAAGGTTTAGGTTTTGAACGTGAAGATTTTACACGAAAAACTTCTGAATTTTCTGGTGGTTGGAGAATGCGAATTGAATTAGCAAAAATCTTATTAAAGAAACCCGATTTAATTCTATTGGATGAACCTACAAACCACTTGGATATGGATAGTATTCAATGGTTAGAAGATTTTTTAGTAAACCAAGCTAAAGCGGTAATGGTAATTTCGCACGATAGAGCATTTGTTGATAATATTACAAACCGTACTATCGAAGTTACAATGGGTAGAATTTATGATTACAAAGCAAAATATTCAGATTATTTAGTTTTACGTCAAGATAGAAGAATTCACCAACAAAAGGCTTACGACGAACAGCAAAAATTTATTGCAGAAAATCAGGCTTTCATTGAACGTTTCAGAGGAACATTTTCTAAAACAGAACAGGTACAATCGCGTGTTCGAATGTTAGAAAAATTAGTTCTTGTGGAAGTAGATGAAGTAGATACATCAGCATTAAAATTAAAGTTTCCACCATCACCACGAAGTGGACAATATCCTGTTGTAGTTGAAGATTTGTCGAAAGCTTATGGAGATCATGTCGTTTTCAATAATGCCAATATGGTAATTGAACGTGGCCAAAAAGTAGCTTTTGTAGGTAAAAACGGTGAAGGTAAATCGACTATGATTAAAGCTATTATGGGTGAAATTGAGCATGACAGTGGAAAAATGGAAATTGGCCATAATGCCAAAATTGGATATTTTGCTCAAAATCAAGCCGCATTATTAGACGGTGAATCTACAGTTTTTGATACTATCGATAGAATTGCTGTAGGGGATATTCGTACCAAAATTAAAGACATGTTAGGTGCTTTTATGTTTAGTGGCGATGATATTCAAAAGAAAGTAAAAGTACTTTCTGGTGGAGAAAGAACGCGTTTAGCCATGATTAAATTGTTATTAGAACCTGTAAATGTTTTAATTCTAGATGAGCCTACGAATCACTTAGACATGAAAACTAAAGATATCATAAAAGATGCTTTAAAAGATTTTGATGGTACTTTAATTTTAGTTTCTCACGACCGTGATTTCTTAGATGGATTAGTTACTAAAGTTTTTGAATTTGGTAATAAACGAGTTCGCGAACATTTTGAAGATATTAAAGGTTTCTTGGAACACAAGAAAATGGAAAACTTAAAAGAGATTGAAAAATAGTAACTAAAAGTAATTAGTTGTTAGTAAATAGTAAAAAAGCTCAAGATTTCTCGAGCTTTTTAATTTTATTATTCTTTTAATTTACCTTCCATTTCTTTAAAATAGGTAATCAATTGCTTTTGAGTAGCCTCATCTAAAACAGCATCTTTATGAATTATAGTATAACTAGAAAGAGGCATTTCATCTTTTTCAATTAGTTCTGCACATTCATCTAATTTGTGAGCTTGACGTTTAGCCGTGTAAGTTCCAAATTCAGAGAAATTTAATTCTTCTCGACCTTCATCAATATGATGTTTTAAAAACCAAGCAACTGGCTGAATATTTGAATACCAAGGATATTTACTTTCGTTTGAATGACAATCGTAACAAGAAGCTTTAATTTGAGTAGCAATAGCTTCTGGAGTATTGTTAATTTTTAAAAAATCTTGACTTTCATCGACTGGTGGATTTGTTTTATCAATTTGAAAAAATTGGATAACTACAAATGCAAGCAACAGGATATAAAATATTTTTTTCATAACGTAGATGTTTTATGTAAATATAACAATGCAAACTGAAAAATCCTACAAACACAATTTAGGTTTGCAGGATTTTAATCTATTATTAAGAAAGTTACGTTAATTTACAGCGTCAATTAAACGAATAAACTCAGAACGATATCCTTCAGCATCATTCGATTTTCCTTGTTTTGCTAATGCTTTAATAGCATCTTTTGATTTATTTGTAATCAATTTAGAATCGCGTAGTTTTAACCCGAACCAAGCTACAGCAGAACTAAACTTAAAATCATCTGAAGTTTTTGCCATTAAAACACTGTTATCTTTTATAATTTCTACCATTTCTATACTTTTTTCGCCATCTGGTTTTTTATATCGAAATTTAATAGTTGCTAATTCTTCCGAAAAGTTTTGATTGGTACTAACATTAGAATATTTCAATCCGTCTACTTCTTTTAAATAATTACTTTTAACACCAACAGGAATTATTTCATATAAAGCTGTTACGGTATGTCCGCTTCCTAATTCACACGCATCAATTGCATCATTTTTAAAATCTTCTGGACGTAATTTTCTATTTTCGTAACCAATTAAACGATAGCTTTGAACATGTTTAGGATTGAATTCAATTTGAATTTTTACATCTTTAGCAATAGCAAACATACTTCCTTTAAATTCTTTTCCTAAGAATCGATTAGCTTCCTGAATATTATCAATATAAGCATAATTACCATTTCCTTTATCGGCTAAAGTTTCCATCTTACTGTCTTTGTAATTTCCCATTCCATAGCCTAAACAAGTTAAGAAAACACCGCTTTTTCTTTTTTCTTCAATAAGGCGTTCCATGTCATTATCTGAAGAAGCTCCCACATTAAAATCGCCATCAGTTGCTAAAATAACACGATTGTTTCCGCCTTTTATAAAGTTTTCTTCCGCTATTTTGTAAGCCAATTGAATTCCAGCTCCACCTGCAGTACTTCCACCAGCATTTAGTTGGTCTAAAGCATTAATAATTGTTTCTTTTTTATTTCCAGAAGTTGGAGGTAAAACCAATCCAGCAGCACCTGCATAAACCACAATAGCTACTTTATCGTTTTTTCTTAATTGATTTACCAATACTTTCATTGATTCTTTTAGTAATGGTAATTTGTTTTGTGAACTCATTGAACCCGAAACATCAATTAAAAAGACAAAGTTAGAATTTGGTAATTCGTCAGTTTCAATTTCTTTTCCTTGTAAGCCAATTTTTAATAATTTATGATTTTCATTCCAAGGACATTCACTGTATTCTGTATAAATTGCAAACGGATGATTGTTTTTTGGTTGCGAATAATTGTATTTAAAAAAGTTAACCATTTCTTCTACGCGCACCGCATCTTTTGGAACTTGTTGGCCATAATTTAAAAAACGACGAATATTTGTGTAAGAAGCATTATCTACATCAATTGAAAAAGTAGAAAGAGGAGATTGTTTAGGACTTTCAAATTCGTTTTCCACTAAAACACCATAATCTTCATTATCGTTTGATGAAGTAGCATTTTTATCGTCATATTTTTGATGATTTACTTCACTAATATCTGAGTTTATTGATGAGTTTCCTCTAATTAGAATTTTATTTGATGCACCAACTGAACCATTATTTATTTGAACTCCTGAGATGTTACCTTTAATATTTTGAGCTGCATAAGTAACTTTTTTTTCCGATTTTTTTGTTCCAACAGCTGCTACAACCACTACTTCTTCAAGTTGATTTGCCTTTAGTGTTGCATTATAAACGTTCGATTTTCCAACGGTTAAAAATGTATTTGAATAGCCTACATAAGTAAAAAGTAAAATTTCACCTTCTTTTGCTTGTAAAGTGTATTTTCCATCGAAATCAGTTGTAGTGCCACGATTGGTTCCTTTTACAATTACATTGGCTCCAGCAATTGGGCCCAAATCATCTGAAACAATTCCTGTAATTGTTTTGAACTCACTATATGTTCTAAATGAACTATTTACAGTTTTAAAACTTAGGAACGCAAAAAGCATAGCAATCCCTAATGAAAAGATTTTTGCATTTTTCATGATATTAAAATTTTAAATGAAACGTTGATTTTTATTTAGCGAATGTGATGGCTAATTTTTGGGTTTTCCGTTTTTAGTGGTAATAATAATAACTCCTTGTTTTCCTTTGGCTCCAAATTTTTGAATTGCCTCTTTTTCTTCAAGAATGGTTGTTGATGTTATGTTTTGTTCAGTTAATGGAGCATATTCACTAGTTGGGTTTGGTCCAAAAAGTTCTTGTTCGGTAAATTGTTTTCCGTTTATGATATAAATTGGATTAACAAGTGTAACAACCGAATCTAATTCTTTAGCATTTAGTTCTTTTAGGGCTTCCATATCTGAAGCTTCTCCGTTTACAACAACTAGCGGCGGAAGTTTTTTATGTTGTACTTCTTCAGTTGTTTCAGCATCATCGTATTGAACGTTTCGAACTCCTTTACTACTCATTACAACCGATTCTTTTTTCATACTAGCAAATTTATCAGCGTTTGCTTTAATTTTATCAGCTTTAATTTCTGCCGGAGATAAAGTTGTTTCGGAAAGTTGAGGCTTTATGTTTAGTTTTTCAATTTTTTCCTCCATAACTACAGTATTAGAGTTTACAATTGCCGATTCTAATATTTCATCTGCATTTGGTTTCAGTAACGGAGAACTTTCAAACGAATCTGTAGCTACAATTCCTTCATTTTGATTTGTAGGTATTACTTCTTTGATTTCGGTAATAATTTCTTCATTTTTAATAGTTTCAAGAGTATTTTTATCGTTTGAAAACCAAAAAGTGTACAAAATTGTTCCTACAACAACAATCGATGCCGCAACGGTATATTGTTTCCATTTTGTGTTTTCTTTTTTAAGAACATGAGCGTCGAGTTTATTTTCGACTCTGTTCCAAACGTTTTCCATTCCAGGAAAATCGGGAGTTTCACCTTTTTTGGAAGCGTTTTTTATTTTAGTATATAATTTATCTTCGGTATTCATTTTATTTCGCTTTTTGAAAATAGTAGGTATTCACCAATTCTTTTAATTTACTTTTTGCCACGTTGAGTTGGGACTTTGAAGTTCCTTCAGAAATATTTAACTGATTTGATATTTCTTTATGGCTATAGCCTTCTATTACAAATAGATTAAAAATAGTTTTACAACCTTCGGGTAAATATTGTACAAGTTTTAATAAATCTTCTTCTTCTAATTCTGTGAGTTCATCTGCAATAGGTTGGTTCGAAAATTTCACATCATCCAAATACAAGTTAAAGTTGATATTTTTCTTTATTTGGTGTAAACATTCGTTAGTTGTAATTCTTTTTGCCCAACCTTCAAAGGCAGCTTCTTCTTTTAATTGATCAATTTTTGTGAAGATGATATAAAATGAGTCGGCCAATACTTCTTCTATTTCTTCTTCTTTTTTTAAGTAGCGCTTACATAAAAAGTAAAGTTTGGGTGCCAAAAGTTCATACACTTTTCTTTGTGCATCCCGTTGTTGTTTTTTGCAGGCTTGTATTAACTTTTTATCCATTTGAAATACTTGCTTTCTTATAAAGAGGGAAATAAAACTAAAAAGGTTGGGACAATCTTAAAATATTTTAAAGATAAATAAAAAAATCCCCAATTTTAAATTGAGGATTTTACTATTATAAGAAGGTTTTATTCTTTAAAAACCATATCGATACACATTACTGCTGCAAGTATTAATGCTCTTACTGGATCATTTTCTGGAACAACCTCATTAATTTTTAACACATAATTGTCGGCACTAGTAAAAAATTCTTTTCCAAGCCCTGCCCATTTTTTTGAAACCAATGCAATTTCGTTATTGTCTTTTAAAAATTTAAATTCCCAACCAGTCCACTTTCCTTGTAGTGTTGCTAACGATTTTCCTTGAGGATCAAAGATTTCAAATCTTCCACCAAGGGAAAAAAACTTTTGTTTAAAAAGACCAATAAGTTTTTCGTTTTCGTCATATACTTCAACATCTGAACGAAAAAAAGTAGTTCCTCTTTTAATTGAAATTATTTTTTTATTTTGATTGTCAGAAATAACAATATGAAATGGTGTCATTCTTTTATAATCTGAAAAACGAAAAAGTTTTGTAAAAAAACCAAGATTTGGTTCTCTACATGTCATCATTAAAGTTCCATTTTCCGGATTTAAAACATCAAAATTATTAGCTGCTTTGAACATTCCAATATGTTCTTTAATTAAAAATAGATTTTTGTTAAGAATAGAATTCATAGAAATTGATTAATTTTAGTACAAAACAAAAATATACTTATTTCTTTCAAATTAAATTAAAGCCATGAAAAACATCGAAATTAATTCTTTAAAAGTAAGTTCGCCCCTAAAATTAAAAAATAGACCCACTCATATAAATGTTAATACATCAGAAAAAAAGAAAGAAAAAGAGCTTCAAAAGATTCGTGAAAAATTAAGTAAACTTCAAGATAAAATGTATGCTCATAACAAATATGGCGTATTAATTTGTTTACAAGGAATGGACACGGCTGGAAAAGACAGTTTAATTCGTGAAGTTTTTAAAGAATTTAATGCGCGCGGAGTAGTGGTACATAGTTTTAAAACACCAAATTCTACAGAATTGGAACACGATTATTTATGGCGCCATTATTTGGCTTTGCCTGAAAAAGGAAAGTTTTCGGTTTTTAATAGAACGCATTATGAAAATGTTTTAATTACTCGTGTGCATCCCGAATATATTTTGAACGAAAGAATTCCAGGAATACATTCTGTTGAAGATATAAATGAAACTTTTTGGGAAAATCGTTTTGAAAGCATTAATAATTTTGAAAAGCACATAACATTAAACGGAATTATTGTTTTAAAGTTTTATTTGCATTTGAGTAAAGAAGAACAACGCCAACGTTTATTAAGAAGATTAGAAGAAGAAAAGCATAATTGGAAGTTTTCTCCTGGCGATTTAAAAGAGCGTGAACGCTGGGATGATTATCAAGTTTGTTATGAAGATGCCATAAACAGAACTTCAAAAGAGCACGCACCTTGGTATGTAATTCCGGCCGATAACAAAGAAACTTGTCGTTATTTGGTAGCCAAAACCATTTTAGAAGAACTTCAAAAATATACTGATATTAAAGAACCTGAATTAGACGAAGAAATTAAAGAAAACATCAAGTTTTATCACGATAAATTGTCTTTAGAAAAATAACTTGTAGAAAGTCGAAAGTTAAAGAAAACATTTTCAAATTTTCAAATTAACTCAATTTGTAATTACCTACCTTTGCAACCGATTTTAGAAAAGCATGAATTTATCACAATATACTAAGGAGTTCTCATATAATATTCGTTTAGCATTGCCCATTATTACCGGAATGTTAGGACATACTATTGTTAGTATTGTAGATAATGTTATGGTTGGGAAATTAGGACCAGCAGAATTAGCTGCAGTTTCTCTAGGAAATAGTTTTGTATTTATTGCAATGTCTTTAGGAATTGGTTTTTCAACTGCAATTACACCCTTAGTTGCCGAAGCGGATGGAAAGAAAAATATTGAGGAAGGAAGAAGTGCTTTTCATCATGGTTTGTATTTGTGTACCATTTTAGGAGTAATTTTATTCGGAATTATCTATTTTTCAAAACCTTTAATTTCGTTCATGGGGCAACCCGAACATGTAGTAACTTTGGCTAAGCCGTATTTAGATATTGTTGCTTTTTCACTGATTCCGTTGATAATGTTTCAGGCTTATAAGCAATTTGCAGATGGAATGAGCGAAACGAAATATTCCATGTGGGCAACCATTTTAGGAAATATTGTAAATGTAGTTTTAAACTATTTATTCATTTACGGAATTTGGATTTTTCCTGAATTAGGAATTGTTGGTGCAGCAGTTGGAACTATAGCTTCTCGTTTTGTAATGTTGGGATATATGCATTACATGATGAATAAACGCAAAAAGTTTCATCCGTTTTTTAAAGGATTTTCGTTACAAGAAATTAAGCGTGAAGTCAATTTAAAAATCATCAAATTAGGAACGCCTTCTGCAATGCAAATGTTTTTTGAAGTGGCTTTGTTTACAGGAGCTATTTGGCTTTCAGGACGATTAGGAACTACCAGTCAAGCAGCAAATCAAGTAGCATTAAGTTTAGCTTCGTTTACGTTTATGTTTGCAATGGGATTAAGCGTTGCGGCGATGATTCGTGTGGGAAACCAAAAAGGATTAGGAGATTTTCATAAACTACGTTTAGTAGCGTTTTCAATATTTTTATTGGCGACTATATTAGAAATTGCTTTTGCTTTAATTTTCTTTTTATTTCACGAACAACTACCAACCATCTTTGTCGATTTAAAAGATTTAGCCAATTATACCGAAAACTTAGAAGTAGTTACAATTGCTTCTCAATTATTATTAGTGGCTGCAATTTTTCAAATTTCCGATGGTTTACAAGTTGTAGTTTTAGGCGCTTTACGCGGCTTACAAGATGTAAAAGTACCTATGTATATTACGTTTATTGCTTATTGGGTAATTGGTTTTCCTATTTCTATTTATTTAGGTATTTATACTGGTTTAGGAGCAACCGGAATTTGGATAGGCTTATTAGCAGGTTTAACAGCCGCTGCGTTATTTTTATTTATCCGATTTAACAGCGAAACGAAGAAGTTGATTAATCAAGTCGAAAGTTAAATGTCGAAAATTGTTCTACTTTCAAATTATCGAATCAACAAATCAACAAATTAACTATATTTATAACTCATAATTCATAATTTTAAAAGATGAACTTACCAAAATTTGTATTAGCAGATAATTCAGATTATCCAGATGATATTTTTATTATTCATTTAGATTTTCCTCAATTCATTATCAATTTAAAAGACGATGAAGTAGAAATTTTAGAAGATGTTGAAGGCGAAGATGAGAAAGAACTTGAAAGCGAAATGGAACATTTAATCACATTAGCGGGAGAATTCTACGATAGAGAAATGGAACGTTACGAAGAGTAGTGTTCAGTTGACAGTCGCAGTCTCAGTGTTCGGTACGTTGTCACTTCGAGCTGTTACCCCGAGCGGAGTCGAGGGGCGAGAAGTCTCATAATAAAATTATTAATTCTGTCTAAGAAAAAAATTAACTGCGACTGAAAACTGCGACTAAACTTTAAAATACTTTTCCAACAATACTTGAGCGGCAGCAAAAGGTGATAATTCATTATTTTGGACCGCTTTTTTATTTTGTTCCAATAGCTCAATAATTTCAGGATGATTATAAAAACGATTTTTCAATTGTTCATTAATCGTTTCTAACATCCAATATTGGTTTTGCTCTTTACGTTTTTGTTCGAAGTAGTGGTTCTCTTTTGTTAGTTCAAAATATTCTGCAATAATTTCCCAAACTTTGTCAATTCCAGTTTTCTCAAAAGCACTACAAGTCGTCACTTTCGGAATCCAATCGCTATTTTTTGCTGGAAATAAATGTAACGCGCGGTTAAATTCGGTCTTGGCTAGTTTGGCTTTCGCAATATTATCGCCATCGGCTTTATTAATTACAATCGTGTCGGCCATTTCCATAATACCGCGTTTTATTCCCTGTAATTCATCACCAGCGCCAGCAATTTTTAATAACAAAAAGAAATCGACCATACTATGAACTGCCGTTTCACTTTGTCCAACACCAACGGTTTCAATTATAATCGTATCAAAACCACAAGCTTCGCAAAGCATAATAGTTTCACGCGTTTTTCGAGCTACGCCACCTAAACTATCTCCAGAAGCACTCGGACGAATGTAAGCGTTTTCATCTTTTACCAATTCTTCCATTCTCGTTTTATCACCTAAAATACTTCCGTGACTAATAGACGAACTTGGGTCAACCGCTAAAACGGCAACTTTTTTTCCTATTGAAGTCAAATATTTTCCAAAAGCTTCAATAAACGTACTTTTTCCCACACCTGGAACACCAGTAATTCCTATTCGAACCGATTTATTAGCATGAGGCAAACAACCTTGAATTACTTCGTTCGCTTTTTCTAAATGTTCTGGATTGGTGCTTTCGATTAAAGTAATCGCTCGACTTAACGAAATTTTATCTCCTTTCAAAATGGCATCAACCAATTCTTGTGAAGAAGGTTGTTTTCTACGAAATTTTTGCACAGCATTTGCAACCGATTGATTTACAGCATCGGGTTGGTCTACACCATGAATTTCAGCAAGTGCCGATTTTTTATTTAGTTCTTTCAAAAGGAAAACGTTTTGGTAAAAATACAAAATTTAGCAAGAAAACAGATTAAAAGAAATCATTAGCTACATTTGTAATTCAATACAAATTATGGATAATATCATATTACTTTTTGGATGTTTGCTGTTGGGCGTTTTGTTCCAAAGAATTCCAAATTTCCCTAAAAATTCGCATCAGGTTTTAAATCAGTTTGTTATATATGTTTCCATTCCAGCAATGGCATTGTTTTATATTCCAAAAATTGAAATTAATAGCACCTTATTATTTCCTTTAGGTGTGCCCTGGATAGGTTTCGTACTTTCATTTCTCTTTTTTTATGGTTTAGGTAAACTCTTTGGTTGGTCAAAAAAACTAACGGGATGTTTAATTGTAGTAGCAGGTTTAGGAAATACTTCTTTCGTGGGCTTTCCTGTGATTGAAGCTTTATTTGGTAAAAAAGGAATTGAAACCGCAATTATTGTCGATCAACCAGGTTCATTTGTGGTTATGGCAACACTTGGAATTTTAGTAGCTACAATGTATTCGAAAGAAACTCTAAGTGCTCGAACATTACTAAAAAAAATAGTGAAGTTTCCGCCTTTTATAGCTTTCTTTTTAGCATTAGCTTTAAACGTTTTTGCAGTTGATTTTCCCCTTCCATTGCAAAGCGCTTTTGAAAGAGTAGGAGCAACAGTTTCACCAATAGCTTTAGTAGCAGTTGGTTTACAATTAAAGTTTGAAAGAAGAAGTATGCATTGGCCTTTTTTAGGATTAGGCTTATTATTTAAGTTGGTAATAACACCATTATTCTTCTTTTTATTTTACAAAATAATTCTTAAAGCAGAAGGCTTGCCAATAGATGTTTCAATAATTGAAGCGGCTATGGCACCAATGATTACGGGAGCAATTATTGCTACAAATTACGGATTAAAACCGAAGCTAAGTAATATGATGGTTGGAGTAGGTATTCCGTTATCTTTCCTTACCTTAGCTATATGGTATTTTATATTATCTCAATTTTAATAAGATGATTACAAGTCAACATATAATCGATTTAACTCAAATTGTAGGCGAAAATTTTATTTTCACTGATATAGAAACACGTCAGAACTATGGTCATGATGAAACAGAGGATTATAATTTTCCACCTAATGTTGTTGTAAAACCTGCTAATCCAGCTGAAGTTTCAGAAATCATGAAAATTGCTTTTCAAAATGAAATTCCTGTTGTGCCAATTGGTGGTCGAACAGGTTTAAGTGGAGGAGCGTTGAGTATTCATGGTGGAATTGGACTTTCTATGGAACGTTTCAATAAGATTTTAGAAATTGACGAAAGAAATTATCAAGTTACAACTGAACCCGGTGTAATAACGCAAGTTTTAAAAGATACTTTAGCCGAGCAAGGTTTGTTTTATCCAGTTGATCCAAGTAGTATGGGAAGCTGTTTTATAGGTGGAAATATTGCTGAAAATTCAGGTGGTGCTCGTGCCGTAAAATATGGTGTAACAAAAGATTATGTGCTGAATTTAGAAGTGGTTTTACCCAATGGAGAAATCATTTGGACAGGAGCCAATACTTTAAAAAATTCAACTGGATATAATTTAACGCAATTAATGGTGGGAAGTGAAGGTACACTTGGAATTGTAACTAAAATTGTGTTGAAATTGCTACCAATAAATCAACATAACGTTTTAATGTTAGTGCCGTTTTACAAAGCAGAACAAGCTTGCGAAGCCGTTTCGGCTATTTTTAGAGCAGGAATTGTTCCAAGTGCATTAGAGTTTATGGAACGCGATGCTATCGATTGGACCATGCAATATGTGGATGGTGTAAGTGTAGCAATAAATGATGGAATTGAAGCCCATTTGCTAATTGAAGTAGATGGTAATTATCCTGAAGTTTTAATGCAAGAAGCTGAGAAAATTTTAGAAGTTGTAGAAAATTATGAAATTGATGAGGTTTTATTTGCGGATTCAACTGATCAAAAAAATGCACTTTGGAAATTGCGTAGAGCAGTAGGAGAGGCGGTTAAATCAAATTCGGTTTATAAAGAAGAAGATACTGTTGTACCACGATATGAATTACCTACTTTATTGAAAGGAATAAAAGAAATTGGTAAAAAATATGGTTTTCATTCGGTTTGTTATGGTCATGCTGGTGATGGAAATTTACATGTAAACATTGTAAAACAAGAAATGACAGATGAAGCTTGGCAAACTGAAGTTCCAAAGGGAATTGTTGAAATCTTTGAGTTAACCAAATCGTTAAAAGGGACTATCTCTGGTGAACACGGAATTGGTTATGTACAAAAGAGTTTTATGCCAATTGTTTTTTCTGAAGTTGAATTGCAATTAATGAAAGCAATAAAACAAGTTTTTGATCCGAAAGGAATTTTAAATCCGGGTAAAATTTTACCAGATAATTTATAACAAAAAAGACCTCAATTTGAGGTCTTTTTTTATTTGTTTAAAGCATTCTTGATGCCTTGTAATCCTTCTGAGAAATCTTCTAAAAGTGCTACAACTTGATTCATTTTGTCATTACTTCCAAAACCTTTTAATCGGTTGTTTTTCTTAAAAATGATTTTGATTTCATTCCATCTTTCCATTTCTTTTTCCGATAAAATAGACATAATCTCTTTTAATTTCAAAAGATTAGCTTCAGCTCCAGTTGTCAGGGTTTGTGATTCGTTTTTGTAATGTGAAAGTACAATAGCTTCAACTTCTTTTTCGGAATGAATTGGTTCAATCTTAGCTACTAATTTATTCATGTCACGATAAGAGCCTTGTAATTTAAAAATAGGTTCATTTCGATATTCATCTGCCATAGCTGCCGATTGAATATAAGTTTCGTTAACTTTAATAACCGTATTTCGAACTTGAATAATTTTGGTTAAAACATTTCTAAAATCATCAATTTCTTGACTGGTAAAGTTGCCTTCCAAGGAAACATTTAAATTGTTGTTTTTAATGCCTTCATACAGTTCATACAGGTTGTTAAGACTCGGTTGTGTAAGTCTTGTCATGAAAGGATTTGAAAGTATTGAGTTTTCAATTAAACTCAAATCAAACAACTCTGAATTTACGCCAGAAATTTCTCCTAAATTGTAAGTATCAGCTCGGTTGGCTAACATATCTGGTATTTGAAATTTCTCTCCACTTTCGGTATATGGATTACCTGCCATTACTAAGCAAAATCGTTTAGAGCGTAAATCATAAGTTTTTGATTCACCATTATAAATACCTTCAATTTTTCGTTGACCGTCTGCTAATGAAATGAATTTTTGTAAAAACTCTGGATTACAATGTTGGATATCGTCTAAATATAACATTACATTATCACCCATTTCAAAAGCAAGATTTAGTTTTTGTAACTCTTGTTTGGCACCAGCATTTTTAGCTTCGCTTGGATCTGTTGAGGTAATTTCATGTCCTAGTGAAGGTCCGTTAATTTTCATAAAAACTAATCCCATTCTATCGGCCAAGTATTCCATTAAAGTTGTTGTCCCGTAACCTGGAGGTGAAACCAATAACAACATTCCCATACGGTCTGTTCTTTTTGTTTCTCCAGTTGCACCAATTTGTTTAGCTAAATTGGCTCCAATTAACGGGAAATAGACTTCATTAATTA
>JAIXHM010000014.1 GCA_030145825.1 Flavobacterium sp. | reverse complement strand
CAATGTTTCTCATGCTAATAATAAAACTAAGAGAAAATTTTCTGTTAACTTAGTAAAGAAACGTTTTTATATTGCTGAGGAAGATAGATGGGTAACATTGAAAATTTCAACTGCTGCTTTAAAAACTATCAACAAAATTGGTATTTCTGCAGCGTTAAAAAAAGCACAAAAATAATTATTAAGTAATTTACTTAATTCTAAATAAAAGTAACAATGGCAAAGAAAGGTAATAGAATTCAAGTTATTTTAGAGTGTACAGAGCACAAAGCAACTGGTATGCCAGGTACTTCTCGTTACATCACTACTAAAAATAAAAAGAATACTCCAGATAGATTAGAGATTAAAAAATTTAATCCTGTTTTAAAAAGAGTAACAGTTCACAAAGAAATTAAATAATTAGAAATTTACGTTAGTAAACTTTCGATTTAAAATAGTGTAATCATGGCAAAGAAAACAGTAGCAACGTTACAAACAGCATCAAAGAGATTAACAAAAGCTATAAAAATGGTTAAGTCTCCAAAAACAGGAGCTTACACTTTTGTAGAATCTGTTATGGCTCCAGAACTAGTTGACGATTTCTTACAAAAGAAATAATTCAGTATTCAAATATATAGGAAAGCTACTTTCGTTTGAAAGTAGCTTTTTTATTTATACTTTTGTTTCAAAATAACGAACTATATGAGTTTTTTTAAGCGCTTATTTTCATCAGAAAAAAATGACTCGAGCCTCAGCGAACAGGCGAAGCAAACTTTAGATAAAGGTTTAGAAAAATCGAAATCTTCTTTTTTTGAAAAACTTTCAAAGGCTGTTGCTGGAAAGTCTAAAGTAGATGATGACGTATTAGATAATTTAGAAGAAGTATTGGTCTCTTCTGACGTTGGAGTAAACACTACTTTAAAAATTATTGAAAGAATTGAAGAACGTGTTGAACGTGACAAATATCTTGGAACTGAAGAATTAAATAAAATTCTTCGAGAAGAAATTGCTGGATTATTATCTGAAAATAATCACGGTGATGCAACTGAATTTGAAGTTCCAAAAGATAAAAAGCCTTATGTGTTGATGGTTGTAGGTGTTAATGGAGTAGGGAAAACAACAACTATCGGTAAATTAGCATATCAATTCAAAAAAGCCGGACACAAAGTAGTACTTGGTGCAGCCGATACATTTAGAGCAGCGGCTATAGATCAATTACAAATTTGGGCAGATAGAGTAGATGTTCCTATCGTGCGTCAGCAAATGGGAAGCGATCCAGCTTCAGTTGCTTTCGATACTTTGCAGTCTGCTGTTTCTCAAGATGCAGATGTTGTAATCATTGATACTGCTGGTCGTTTACACAATAAAGTGAATTTAATGAATGAGCTTTCTAAAGTAAAGCGTGTCATGCAAAAGGTTGTTGGTGATGCACCACATGATGTATTATTGGTTCTAGATGGTTCTACTGGTCAAAATGCATTTGAACAAGCAAAACAATTTACTGCTGCAACTGAAGTAACTTCTTTAGCAGTTACCAAATTAGACGGAACTGCAAAAGGCGGTGTTGTAATCGGTATTTCAGATCAGTTTAAAATTCCTGTTAAGTATATTGGAGTAGGAGAAGGAATTGAAGACTTACAAGTATTTAATAAATTTGAATTCGTAGATTCATTTTTCAAATAAAAAAAATCCCGATTTATCGGGATTTTTTAGTTTATAACGGCATTTATTTTTTGCCATAATTCATTATCAAAGTTTGAACTAGCGAAAGTAGGATTGTCTGGGTCAGAAACATTACCCATTCTAATAATTACTAATCCTTTACTTGGAATAACATATATTTTTTGGTCGTTTAAGCCTAAGGCGCAATACATGTCATTTGGTGCATTTGGAATTAATTTACCCGAAAATTGATACTGAGATTGCGGTAAATGATAACTCGATTTTCCATTTAACCACCATAAATAACCATAAGCTAAGTTAATATTTTGAGAAGTATTAGTGGCTGCATCCATATAATTTGAATTGATTATCTGAGTTCCATTCCATTTTCCATTATTTAAAGCTAAAAGTCCATAACGCGCCATACTTCTAGAATTACTCCAATAAACACTTAAATCTCCAGAATCGTACCAAATTCCAGTCATGCCTATTTTATCTCTTAATTTTGTATTGAAATAGTTCGACCAAGTTTGTCCTGTTGCTTGTGCTACAACATCTTGAAGTTTTACGTAAACATTATGATAAGCCCAGCGGTTTCCAGCATCTGCAATATATTGAAGGTTACTTGGAGAAACATCATCTCCTAAACTATCGTCTAAGCCAGAGGTCATACTTAGTAAGTTTTTACAAGTAATTAGGTTTTCTTGAGCTAAAGTAGCGCTTGTCCAGCCTGTTCCTAAATAATCAGAAACTTTATTGTTAATATTTATAAAACCTTCTTGGGCTGCTATTCCAGTAACTGTTGATGTCAAGGTTTTTCCTGCACTAGCCCAATACCATGCGGTGCTTGCAGAATGTCCATTAAAATATTCTTCAATTACGATCTTTCCATTGTGAAGTACAATAAAACTTTTAGAGTTTTTTAGAACTAAATAATCATACAATTCTTGTAAATTGTTTTCGTTCCAATTTAATGATTGCATGGTTTCTGTTTCCCAAATATCAGAATTGTTAGGAGGAAAATACATTTCATTATTATTTGAATCAGAATCTGAAGAGCAACTAAAACAAAATGGAAGTAAGAAGAGTAGAAAAAAATTTTTTTTCATCTTGTTGTTTTATCTCATTAGACATTAAAAATACAAATTAGTTTAATGTTTAACCTGATTTAATTCTTAAATTAGTTGAAATTTTAAAAAATGAAAAAAATACTCTTATTATTTGTACTTACGTTAGTTTCTTGTGTAACGAAAGTAAAAAAAGAAGAACTGCAATTACTGAATGGCTATTGGGAAATTGAAGAAGTAAAAACGAAAGATGGTAGTAAGAAAGCTTATAAAATTAATGAAGCTTTAGATTATTTTTTTATAAACGACAGTTTAAAAGGTTTTAGAAAAAAAGTAGTGCCACAATATGATGGAAAATTACTAACAAATGATGTGGAAGAAAAATTAGAAATTCAAGAAAAAGAATCTCATTTTTATATTCATTACAAAACAGAATTTTCTAGTTGGGAAGAAGAAATTTTAGAGCTTTCTAACACAAGTTTGGTTGTAAAAAATACAGAAGGGATAGAATATCATTATAAAAGAAAACAAAAAGATGAGTAAACGTAATTTTGAAGAACATTCTATTGCTGATGCTTTAAAAGGTTTTATAGAGGCCAATAAACTTCAGGCGGGTTTAGATGTAATAAATGTAAAAGAAGCTTGGAAAAATGTTATGGGAAATGGGGTAAATAATTATACCGTAGATGTTGTTTTAAAAAGAGATGTTTTACATGTAATTTTAAATTCATCGGTTGTAAGAGAAGAACTTTCTTATGGAAAAGAAAAAATCATAAGAATGCTAAATGAAGAATTAAGACGAGATATCATTAAAGACATCTATTTAAAATAAAAAAAATGCTTCAGAAATGAAGCATTTTTAACAAACAAACTAAACCTAAATTTAAGGTCAAACTTAAAAGTAGTATTTTAAAACTGAGCTGCCTCAGTTGAATCTTTCATAGCAACTGTAGAAGCTAAACCTGAAGTTACAGCATTTTGCACTTCATCAAAATAGGATGTTCCTACAAAGTTTTGATGTTTTACAGCTCTAAAACCTTCGGCTTGTAAAGCAAATTCTCTTTCTTGTAATTCAGAATATCCAGCCATTCCTTTTTTCTTGTATGCCAAAGCTAATTCAAACATTGAAGTGTTTAAAGCATGGAAACCAGCTAACGTAATAAATTGGAATTTATAGCCCATTTTTGCTAATTCTTCGCGGAAGGTTTCCATTTCGGCTACTGATAATTTTGCTGCCCAATTAAATGAAGGCGAACAATTGTATGCTAATAATTTACCAGGATATTGAGCATGAATAGCTTCAGCAAATTGTCTTGCTTGTTCTAAATCGGGAGTTGATGTTTCTAACCAAATTAAATCTGCATAAGGAGCGTATGATAATCCTCTATCAATTCCTTGTTCTAAACCTGCTTTTACGTAGTAAAATCCTTCAGTAGAACGTTCTCCAGTAACAAATTTTTTATCTCTATCGTCAATATCACTTGTTAACAAGTTGGCAGCATCTGCATCAGTTCTTGCTACAATAAGTGTTGGAACTCCCATTACGTCAGCTGCTAAACGTGCTGCAATTAATTTATTGATAGCTTCTTGTGTTGGAACCAAAACTTTTCCGCCTAAGTGTCCACACTTTTTTGCAGATGATAATTGATCTTCAAAATGAACACCAGCCGCACCAGCTTCAATCATGGCTTTCATTAATTCGAAAGCATTTAAATTTCCTCCAAAGCCAGCTTCAGCATCGGCAACAATTGGTACTAAATAATCTTTTTTATTTTCAATTTTATTAACCGATTGAATTTGATCGGCACGTAATAAAGCATTATTAATGCGTTTTACAACCATTGGAACACTATTTACAGGATACAAAGATTGATCTGGATACATTTCTCCAGCAACATTTGCATCAGCAGCAACTTGCCAACCACTTAGATAAATAGCTTCTAATCCTGCTTCCACTTCTTGAATTGCTTGATTTCCAGTTAATGCACCCAAACCAGCAACCCATTCTTGATTGTTTAATTTGTGCCATAAAATTTCAGCACCTCTTTTTGCAATACTGTATTCAATTTGGTAAGAGCCTTGTAATTCAATTACTTTTTCAGCTGTATATGTTCTTTCGATACCTTTCCATCTTGGATTTGTTGTCCAATCTGTTACCAATGCTTGAATTCTTTCTTGTGTTTTCATAATTTTGTATTCTTGTTTAATAGTTATGTGAGTAATTATTGAATTTTGAGCTGTCGGATGTTGCCGCATCCGGCAGTTTTTTTATGATATATATTCGTAAGCTTTTAGTGTTAAGAACTCGTCTAAAGTTTCGCTTAAAATCATTTCGGTGAATAATTGGGTTGCTAATTCAAATTTTCCTTCTAAAAATCTTTCTGTGCCAACATATTCTTTTATTTTAATCAATTCTTCTGGGATATAATTTTTGTATAATTCTGCTGTACAAATTTTACCACTATCAAGCGTTACTTTTTTATTTAGCCAAAGCCAAAGTTGTGTTCTAGAAATTTCTGCTGTAGCAGCATCTTCCATTAAGTTATACAAAGCAGCTGCGCCTGTACCCATTAACCAAGATTCTATGTAAAGTATTCCGACATTAATATTTTTTCGAACACCATTTTCGGTTACAATTCCAACAGGTAATTCTAATAATTGTGCTTCGGTGATGTTTAATTCATTTCGCTTTACATGCATTTGATTTTTTGTGGGCATGTTTTCATTAAAAACTTTCATCGCAACTGGAACCAAAGCTGGATGTGCTACCCAAGTACCATCATGCCCGTTTTTTACTTCACGTTCTTTATCAGCGATAACTTTATTGAAAGCAATTTTATTTGCTTCTTCATCGTTTTTAATTGGAATTTGAGCAGCCATTCCACCAATAGCCAAAACATTTCGTTTATGACAAATTTGTATAACACGAAGTGAATAAGCACTCATGAACGGACTTGTCATCGTAACTTGATCGCGGTCTGGCACTAAAAAGTTAGGGTGCTGATTTAGTTTTTTTATGTATGAAAATATGTAATCCCAACGACCACAGTTTAATCCTGCCATATGCTCTTTTAAAACATAAATGATTTCATCTAATTGAAAACTAGCTGTTATAGTTTCAATTAATACAGTTGCTTTAATTGTTTTTTGAGGAATTTTTAGATAATCTTGAGCAAATACAAATACTTCATTCCACCAGCGCGCTTCTTCATAATGTTCCAGTTTTGGTAAATAGAAAAATGGAGCTAAACCTTGTTCTAATAAATTGTGTGCATTATGAAAAAAGTATAATCCAAAATCTACTAATGATCCTGATATATTTTCGCCATCAATTTCTAAATTCTTTTCGTCTAAATGTAAACCACGTGGACGCACTAATAAAGTTGCTGTTTCTTGGTTTAATTCATAGTTCTTACCGTTTTGTTCTAAGCTAATGGTTTTATTAACAGCGTCTTTTAAATTTTGTTGACCTTCCATTAAGTTATCCCAAGTAGGCGAGCAGCTGTCTTCAAAATCGGCCATGAAAACTTTTGCTCCTGAGTTAAGTGCGTTAATAACCATTTTACGATCAACAGGTCCTGTAATTTCAACTCTTCGGTCTAGTAATATTTCTGGAATTGGAGCTGCTGTCCATTCACTTTCTCTTATAGCTCTAGTTTCTTTTAAGAAAGAAGGTAATTCTCCTGAATTGAATTTTTTTTGCTGTTCATTTCGTTTGTTTAATAATTCTAAACGTCTTTCATTAAATTTTAGATGAAGAGCTTCAACAAAAGCCAACGCTTCTTCAGTTAGAATATTTACATATTTAGTATTAGCGTTAATTTGAATGTTATGAACTGATGTTTCCATAAGTATTTGTTTTTGATTCCGATACAATATTATAAAATTAAAAATTACAAAACAAGCGAACGTTCGCAAAAATGTAAAAAATAAATAAAAATTGTTTTTCGCAAAAATGTATTATCTTTGTTTAGCTAAGTAAAATAAGGTGTTTCCCAAATTTTAAAAGCAAGTGAAAAATTTTATAA
Organism: Flavobacterium sp.; assembly: GCA_030145825.1. Lineage (GTDB taxonomy): Bacteria > Bacteroidota > Bacteroidia > Flavobacteriales > Flavobacteriaceae > Flavobacterium. The sequence goes on along the minus strand of JAIXHM010000014.1, from coordinate 22,856 downwards.
AATGATTGAAGAAGAATACATCCGATTGATTTTTGGTTTAAAAATGAAGCAAATTCGTACCGATAAAAATTTGTCTTTATTTGGTTTGGCTAAACTTACAGGTTTGTCTAAATCGTATTTGAATGAAATTGAAAAAGGAAAAAAATATCCTAAACGCGATAAAATTGTACTCTTAGCAGATGCTTTGGAAACCAATTATGACAATATGGTTTCTTTAAAATTAGATAAAAATTTAGCGCCAATTGGAGAAATTCTTCAATCAAGAATTTTGAAAGAAATTCCTTTGGATATTTTCGGAATTAAGGAAAGCGATTTAATTGATATAATTGCTGAAGCGCCTTTAAAAGTAAACGCCTTTATTAGTACGCTTTTTGAAATTGCAAAACATTATAATTTAACACGCGAAAGTTTCTTTTTAGCCGCATTGCGTTCTTACCAGGAAGCGCACAATAATTATTTTGAAGAAATAGAAAATCAGGTAGAAAAGTTTGCAAAAGCCTATTCAATTGATTTATCAAAGCGTTTAAAAGTATCTGATTTAGAAGAAATTCTAATTGAAGAATATAGTTATACAATTAATAATCAAGAACTCACACAGCATAAAGAATTGAATAATTTGCGCTCGGTTTTTGTACCGAGTTCGAAAACGTTGTTGGTTTCTTCAGAGACAGATGATTCGCAACGATTATTTATTTATGCTAAAGAAATTGCCTATAACTTTTTAAATATTTCGGATAGATTGTATACTTTTTCTTGGATAAAGTTTGAAAGCTTCGATCAGGTTCTAAATAATTTCTTAGCTTCTTATTTTGCTGGTGCATTATTAATTCCGAGAAAGACTTTGGTTGTAGCATTAAAAGAGTTTTTTGAACAAGAACATTTTAGTAATGAATCTTTCCAAAAATTGATGTATCATTTTACCGATTCGCCAGAAACTTTTTTCCAACGATTAACTAATATTTTACCGAAAGAATTTAACCTAAAAAATCTTTTCTTTTTAAGATTTGCTTACAAGCCGCAGAGAGAATATCAATTGACTAAAGAATTGCATATAACAAATTTATTAGAACCTCATGCTAACGAACGAAATGAACATTATTGTAGAAGATGGGTTTCAATTCGTACTTTAGGAGAAATCGCTAATGAAAATTCTAACAAGGAGTCTTTTGATGCTCAAGTTTCATCTTATATACATACTGATAATGAATATTTTGTGCTTTCTTCTGCTACAAAAGATCCGTTTAGAAATGGTTATTTTAGAAGTATTGCATTAGGAATCATGATTTCTTCTCATTCTACTAGTAAAATTTCATTTTTAAATGATGAAAATTTAAAACGTAATAAAGTTGGAGTTACTTGCGAAACATGTACAATTTTAGATTGTAAAGAAAGAGTAGCGCCACCAAGAACTTTAGAGCGTAAAGAGCGTTTTTCAAAAACTGATCAAGTTGTGCAAGACATTATGGAAAAGTATAAATAAAAAAAATCCGCCTAAAAAGCGGATTTTTTTATTGATGTCTTATTTTTCTTAGAACATTTCTCTTCCTGCGAAGTGGAAAGCGCCTTCGATAGCAGCATTTTCATCAGAATCTGAACCGTGAACTGCATTTTCTCCAATTGAAGTAGCATATTTTTTACGGATAGTTCCTTCAGCAGCGTCAGCTGGGTTTGTAGCACCAATTAAAGTTCTGAAATCTTCAACTGCATTGTCTTTTTCTAAGATAGCAGCAACAATTGGACCTCTAGTCATAAATTCTACTAACTCACCAAAGAAAGGTCTTTCAGCATGAACTGCATAAAATTGTTGAGCGTCAGCAACTGTTAATTGCGTTAATTTCATTGCTACGATTCTGAAACCACCTTCAGTAATCATATTTAAAATTCCACCGATGTGTCCTTTTTCAACAGCATCTGGTTTAATCATAGTAAATGTTCTATTACTTGCCATTATTTTAAATTTTTTGCAAAGGTAGTGTTTTACAACCTAATAACAAATCTTGAGTTAAATTATTCTGAAATTGTTCTAGCAACTCTAAAACCGTAAAATTCGTGAGTTTTATTTTGTGGAGTTGAAATTCTATTAGCTGGTCTTAAATAATTTACATGACTGTCCCAAGAACCTCCACGTACACTTCTTCTTTCACCCATTTCTGGACCTTTAGGATTGTTACCAGCTTCTATTTTATAATAGTCTTTATTGTACCAATCCCAACACCATTCCCAAACATTTCCACTCATGTCATACAATCCAAGTTCATTGGGAAGTTTTGTACCAACTGTATGAGGTGTATTTTTACTTATTTGTTTGTGCCAAGCTACATCATCTGCGTTATCACTACCGCTAAACTTTGTGTCTTTTGCTTTTTTTCCTCCTTTTGCTGCATATTCCCATTCTGCCTCAGTAGGTAATCTATAACCATTCGCATTAAAATTACAAACGTAATTTGGACCTCTTTTAGAGTAAACAGGTTGTAATTTTTCTTTTTTACTTAACCAATTACAAAAAGAAATTGCCTCTTCCCAAGTAATATTGTTTATAGGATAATTGTCTTTCCATCCCCAAGATGGTGTTTCAGGCATTTTTAATTTGTTAGCTTTAGTGTATTGTTTCCATTCCCACACGGTAACTTCAAATTTGCTAATCTCAAATGATTTTACAGTGACATCATGTTCTTTTTGTTCATCATTATCGGCTGCCACATCTTTTTCCTTTGAACCCATTTTAAAAGTTCCTCCTTCAATCTTAACCATATTGTGAATTAACGGCAGTTCGCTAAAAGCTGATAAAAAAACTACTAAAGTACATGTTAATCCGAAAAAAAGTATTGTCTTTCTCATATTTAGGTGATTAAATTTCGGTTGCAAAAATAACGGAAATTTAACATTGATAATAATTTTTGTGATATTTCTAAAAAATATATCTAAATATTGAAAGAATGACAAAATCTTTTGTTTTTAATCGTTTAAAAGTGCTTTTTGTCGATTTAAAGAATTATTACGTTAAATTGATTTGATGAAAATTCAAACGATTTTTTTAATAAAAATAAGAAAGATCTTACATTTATATCTGTCATAATATCTGAAGCGTTTATTTTTCGTTCTTGTAATGAACCATTTGGAAATAATTCATCTTGAATTTGAATAATTCGTGATAGTTTAAGTTGATGATTTCTTTTTTCTGCTTTTAGTAATCTTTTTTCTAAATTTTCTAATCCTTTAATTTGCTTTTTTTCTTGCGCTTTAACCGCCCCAATAAAAGATTTATCAGTTTTAGCCGCAATTTTTTCTAATTCGCTAAATTGATTTTTAAGAAATTCTTTTTGTTTTGTAAAATCAATTTCAAAGTTTGAAAATGCTTTAGTTTTTTCGTTAATTAAATCTCTTTGATTTTTGAATAAATCGTTCCAATTTAAATGAAGTTTTTTAATTTTATCTTGTTGTTTTTGAGTAGCAATTACTGCAGAATTTCTAAGTTTTAAAATAGGAAATGCAACATTGAAGTTTTGAAACATTTCTTTTAATTGTAACCAATAAGCTATTTCTCCACCACCACCAATATAACACAAATTAGGTAAAATTACTTCTTGATAAAGGGGTCTTAAAATTACATTTGGGCTAAATCGTTCAGGGTAGTTTTGAAGTTCTACTAAAATTTCACTTTCGGTAAAACTTAAAAGTGTATTGTTAATTTTGTAATGATTATCTTCAAAAATAATTCGTTCTCGTAAAGTATCAGTAATATAAAATAAATTGATTTCTCTAGGATTTACTTGAACAGAATAATTTTCTTTTAAATTATTTAAAATATTTTCAACCGACTTATAAGATGTATTATGTAATAATTCATCTTTAAAAAAAGGAATCATTTCTTTTTTTAGTTCTTTGACATCTCCATCAATAATGACCAAACCAGTATTTTGAAACAATTCGTTAACTAAATATCGTGTTGCATCTGTTAAATTTTTATGCTCTAAATAAGCTTTTCTAAATAAATCACGTAAATAGTTTGCATTTTCGCCACCATTTAAAAGATTAGAAAATGTATTATATACACTATCAATTCCATCGGTAGATAATCGTCCTACAGGACCGGTCGATTTTTTATCCCAAGATATTTTAGTACCATTATAGTAAAAATGGTTAATCTCCTCAAAATCGTGGTCTTCTGTAGCCATCCAATAAATTGGAACAAAATTGTATTTCGGATACTTTACTTTTAATTCGTTAGCTAAATTAATTGTTGCAACTATTTTATAAATAAAGTAAATAGGGCCCGTAAATAAATTTAGTTGATGCCCAGTAGTTACAGTGAAAGTTGTATCCTCTTTAAGAATTTTAATATTGTTTAACGTTAATTCATCTACAGAAAATCCTTCGTATTGTTTTGTTAATTGTGATACTAAAATTTGTCTTTTCGAAGCGTTAAACTCAATGCTTTTCTCAGTAATTTGATCAGAAAAATTCTCTATTGATGGAAACCGATTGTATAATTTTTGAGTCTTTTCGTCTTGGTTTAAATAGTCTACTATAAGTTTAGAAAAATATCCAGAATTTTGAAAAGTTATACAGTCGTTGGGCATATTTGTATTTTTTGTAAAAATACAAATTAAAAATGTTTGACATTAAATTTTAAGATATTCTTAATACCCAATTATTGTAATCTTTGTATCTATTTTAATAGGTGATTTGATTACGGATCTTGAATTATGGTCGAAAGGAATTTCTGTAAAACCATTAATATTTTGATAAATAGTGGCTTCCTTAATCCATCCTGTTATTGGAGAAATCTTATAAGCGCCTTCCGTTGTTCCTTTTAATGAAATTGGATTAATATCGCTTTCAGTATTTTCAATTGTATTTATTTTTCCATTAAAATTTATGATGGCATATTTTGGTTTTTGTTTTTTTAGATAGAGTTCGCAATTAGTTTTATATTTTACAGTTTGATTTGAAAATACATTTTCGCTTTTCCATTTTTCATCGACTGCTACTTTTTCGTTAGGGTAAATATTATTGCCAAAAAGTTGAAGATTTTGAAACATATTTTCGTTATAATATTGCTTAAGATCGTTCAAAAATAATTCTTTATATTCCGGATGAATTGAAGAAACTCCATCAAAAATTTTAGAGAATATATTTTCAATATTTTCAACTTTTAATATTTTTCCTTTATTTGAAACTATAATTTTAAACTCTCTATTAATCATGTTTTTAAAGAAAGTGTTGAAAAACTTGCTACTATCTTTAGATTTTGAACTCAATAAAATTTCTTCGTTTCCTCTTTTAAGTTTTAAATAAATAGAGGTGAATCTCGTGTTTAATGTTTCTGAACTATCTGTTTTGGCAACAACTTTATAAAGAACTTCAAAAGAATTTCTTGTTTCTGTAATTTGTTCTTTTCCATCGACTTCTTGCTCAATTCTCGAATCGGAAATAGTCCTTTGGCGATATGTTTTATTTTTGGTTAAATTTAAATCATAACTATACTTTTCAGTACAAGAGAAGAGTGTTGTTAGAATAAATATATATAGGAAGAATTTCATTTAAGTTTTTATGCAAAAATATAAACTTTTACAAATTATCACTAAAAATAAAATACTTCTTAATCATTCAATAATATTAAATTTGCAAAAAACTAATTTTGAAAAACATTTTCCTAATAACGCCTCCTTTTACTCAACTGAATACACCGTATCCGGCTACTGCTTATTTAAAAGGTTTTTTGAATACCAAAGGTATTTCTTCGTTCCAAATGGATTTAGGAATTGAAGTGATCTTAGCATTGTTTTCAAAGAAAGGTTTAGAAAATGTTTTTCAATTTGTCACATCGAGCGGAGTCGAGATGTCTGAAAACTCACAACGCATTTATACATTACAAACAGAATACATCAAAACTATTGATGCTGTAATTGCTTTTCTTCAAGATAAAAATCCTTCGTTAGCGCGACAAATTTGCAGTGGAAATTTTCTTCCTGAAGCTTCTCGTTTTACTCAGCTCGATGATATGGAATGGGCTTTTGGCAACATGGGAATGCAAGATAAAGCCAAACATTTAGCAACTTTGTATCTCGAAGATCTATCCGATTTTATTGTAAAGTGTGTTGATGAAAATTTTGGTTTCAGTCGCTATGCAGAACGATTGGGAAGAAGTGCAAATTCATTTGACGAACTGTATGAAGTTTTAAACACTGAACCAACATATATTGACGAAATTACGCTTTCTATTTTTAAAGAGAGAATGGAAAAAGTACAACCCAAATTAGTATGTTTCTCGGTTCCTTTTCCTGGAAATTTATACAGTGCTTTCCGTTGTGCACAATTTTTGAAAGCCAATTTTCCCGAAACAAAAATTGCAATGGGAGGCGGTTTTCCCAATACAGAACTTCGCGATTTAAAAGATGTCCGAGTTTTTGAATTCTTCGATTTTATTACTTTAGATGATGGCGAATTACCAATAGAATTATTAAATCAAAACATTTGTCAGACTGAACTTGTCGATTGTCAGACTGAGCTTGTCGATTGTCAGACTGAGCTTGTCGATTGTCAGACTGAGCTTGTCGATTGTCAGACTGAGCTTGTCGAAGTCCAATACAAAAGAACACTACTTCTCGAAAACAACCAAGTAGTTTATAAAAATAATACAACCTTACACGATTACAAACAAAGTGAAGTTGGTACGCCAGATTATTCCGATTTGTTACTAGATAAATACATTTCAGTTATAGAAGTTGCAAATCCTATGCACAGTTTGTGGAGCGACGGTCGTTGGAATAAGCTCACTATGGCACACGGTTGTTATTGGGGAAAATGTACGTTTTGCGATATTTCGTTAGATTATATAAAAGTATACGAACCTATTCACGCTAAGATTTTAGTAGATCGAATGGAGGAAATCATAGCTCAAACAGGCGAAACCGGATTTCATTTTGTGGACGAAGCGGCGCCACCGGCTTTAATGCGTGAATTGGCTTTGGAAATTTTGCGTCGAAATCTAGTGGTGACGTGGTGGACCAATATTCGTTTTGAAAAAAGTTTCACGCGTGATTTGTGTTTTTTATTGAAAGAATCGGGTTGTATTGCAGTTTCTGGTGGATTAGAAGTGGCGTCCGATCGTTTGTTGGAATTGATTAAAAAAGGTGTTACAGTTGAACAAGTGGCTCAAGTTACTCGAAATTTTACCGAAAGTGGTATTATGGTGCACGCCTATTTAATGTACGGTTATCCTACGCAAACGATTCAAGAAACAATAGATAGTTTGGAAATGGTTCGCCAAATGTTTGAACTTGGGATTCTTCAGAGTGGTTTTTGGCATCAATTTGCCATGACAGCTCATAGTCCGGTGGGGATAAATCCGGAAGAATTTGGCGTAATTCCCGATGTGAAAGAAATTTCGTTTGCCAATAATGATATTCAATTCAAAGATAAAACAGGAATTAATCACGATAAATTCAGTTTTGGATTGAAGAAATCGTTGTTCAATTATATGCACGGAATTTGCTTTGATTACGATTTACAAGATTGGTTCGACTTTAAAATTCCACGAACAAAAATTCATCCTGATTATATACACGATTGTATTTCAAAAGAAGAAGATTTCAAAATCAAAACCAATGCGCGATTGATTTTTGTGGGTAGTTTACCTAAAGTAGAACACATTCAAAAACAGAAAAAAGGACGAATTTTTGATAATTTGCAGTTGCATTTTCAAACCAAAAGCAGTTCGTTTTCCATTACTTTAGAAAAAAATCAAGGCGATTGGTTAGTAGAACAATTACCATTAATTACCACTTCGTCTGATCAAAAAGTGTTACTTTCCGCTTGGAAAAACAGTTTTGAGGAGCAATTTGAAGATTTTGAATTATTTTGGTTTTCAAAACCTATGCAAAACCTAAGAATGGCAGGACTTTTAGTTTTATAGCTAATGTAAAAAAAACATTAATTTAATAAAAACGTTGTATTTTTTTAATCAATTTAAGAAAATATAATTATATTTAGTCGTGATTAAATTATATGTTTTTGGTATTTAAAAATAGAAAAGATTCTACATATGCTAAAGTAATAGGGCTATTGTCTCTAGTTTCAGTTTGTTTACTGTTACTTGTAGTAGTCCTTTATTTTTATATGAGAATTCAAGAAAAAGAAATTTTTAAATCTAGTAATCAAATCTACAATAATGAAATTCATACACTTTTAAATTTAAATTCTGAATCCTTTACCTCTATATCTATTGATGTTACGTATTGGGACGAATTTGTTGATTTTACAAAAACAAGAAATTTAGAATGGTTTAATGTTTCAGTGGCAAATTTATTGGATGCCTATAAACTTGAATATGTAAGTGTTTATACTAATGAAGGAGCGCTCATAACAAAAGTTTCTACAGCTAAAATTAAGACTAAAGATTTTATTCCTAAAGAAGCAGTTGAAGAGCTACTTAAAAAGAAAATAGATCATTTTTATTTAAAAATACCAGAAGGTGTTGTGGAAATTTTTGCTGCTACAATTCATCCTTCAAATGATCCTTTTAAGAATAAAACCAATCCATCAGGTTGTTTTTTTATGGCTCGTTTACTCGATAACGAGTATTTTGCCGATATTGAAAAAATAAGTACTTCAAATATTAAATTTTATGAAGGAAATGAGAAAGCTGTAAAAACCGTTTATACTATTGTTCCCTTAAAAGATTATAACGATAAATTAGTCTCTGAACTGTACTTTAAAAGAGCTTATAATATTGATTTCTGGATAACGAAAACTATATTGTTTATAATGGGAATTGCCATAGTATTCTCATGGATTATTTATTACACTTATGCAAAAAAATGGTCTAAATTACCTTTGAGTTTTATAAAACGAATTTTAAGAGATGGAGATCAAGCTTCTATAAATTCATTAAAGAATATCAAAGGAGAGTTTCGTTATATAGGTAAACTTTTCGAAGATAATCAAATTAAAACAAAAGAACTTCAAATTGCAAAAGATAAAGCAGAGGAAAGTGATAAATTAAAATCAGCTTTTTTAATGAACTTATCTCATGAAGTGAGAACACCCATGAATGCAATTTTAGGTTTTTCCGATTTATTATCAAATACCGACTTAAGCCCAGAAGACAAAGAAAAATATATTAGAATAATAAAAGAAAGTGGGAAAAATTTGATTGAAATTATAGACGATTTAGTTGAAATGTCTAAAATTGATTCTAATATTATCAAACCAAATTTAACGGCTGTAGATTTAAATAAAGTTCTTGACGATATAGAAGAATCATATAAAGTCATACAACAAAATTCTAAAATAGAATTTAAGTTTTCTAGAGAAAATTTAAATAAAAAAATTATTACCGATAAAACAAAATTAACTGAAATAATTGTTAATTTATTAAATAATGCATTTAAGTTTACCAATGAAGGTTTTGTTATTTTTGATTGTAAAATAAAAGAAAGTAAAAATGAAATTTGTTTTACAGTTAAAGATTCAGGTATAGGGATTCCTGATGAACTTCAAAAAAATGTATTTAAAAGATTTAGTAAATTATCTTCAACAGGAATTTCTGCAAATGAAGGACTTGGACTTGGACTTGCCATTACGAAAGCGTATATCGAAATGTTGAAAGGGAAAATTTCTTTCAAATCTCAAGTTAATGTTGGTACAACTTTTAATTTTTCAATTCCATTGCAATATCTTAATGAAGAATTAGAGGTTTCTTCAAAGGCTACAGAAAAACAGCCATTACCAAAAGATTTAGGTAAAGAAAAGCTTATTCTAATTGCTGAAGATGACAATATAAATTTTCTTCTTATAGAAAAGATTTTGAAAGATATCAATTTTAATATCATAAGAGCACACGATGGAGTAGAAGCAGTTGCAATTTGTAAAGAGAATAAAACAATAGACTTAATTTTAATGGATATTAAAATGCCTAATCTTGATGGTTACGAAGCATTTAAACAAATTAGAGAATTTAATACAGATATTCCAATTATAGCTCAAACATCTTATTCTTTTCAAGAAGAATTGGATAAAATTGAAGCATTAGGTTTTAATGATTTTATTTCTAAACCTATCCAGAAGCATAAATTATATGAAATGATTCAAAACTATTTAAAAGAATAGTTAGCTATATTATTTTACCAATATTTTCTCTTTTTAATCACGAAAACGTTTTCTTTTACTTAATTTTACAATTCTTTTAAAAAAGTAAAATATGAGTAATCATTATAAGTTAAATGTAAACAATTCTTTTCAGTTCGATGCTGATCAAGAAAAAGTTTCTCATTTAGATGCAGTTAGCATTGAAGAGAACAAGTATCACATTCTTAAAGACAGTAAACCTTACCAAGCCGAAATCGTAGCAGCCGATTTTATTCAAAAAAACTATACTGTAAAAGTAAACAATAACAGTTATACTGTAAAAATTGGTAACGAATTAGATGCTCTTATTAAAGAAATGGGCTTCGAAGTTGGAAAAGCCAAACAAGTAAATGCTATTAAAGCGCCAATGCCTGGTTTAATTCTGGAAATTTCTGTAGCAGTGGGTCAAGAGGTAAAAGAAAATGATCAATTATTGATTTTGGAAGCTATGAAAATGGAAAACAGTATTGCTTCACCAAGAGACGGAGTCATCAAATCTATTTCAGCCGAAAAAGGAAATGCTGTTGAAAAAGGACAATTATTAATTGAATTCGAATAAAAATAGAAACAAGATGTAAGAACAAAGAAATGAAAAGTGATTGTTTAAGTAGCACTCTTTTTTCTTTCAATGTAAAGGTCTTTCATCTTTTATCTGAATAGAATATGAAAAAAATATTAGTTGCCAATAGAGGGGAAATTGCCCTTCGTGTTATGAAAACGGCAAAAAAAATGGGAATTAAAACCGTAGCGGTTTATTCTGTTGCCGATAGAAATGCACCTCACGTAAAATTTGCTGACGAAGCAGTTTGTATTGGAGAAGCACCTTCTAACCAATCGTATTTAAGAGGAGATAAAATCATCGAAGTTTGTAAAGAACTTAACGTAGATGGAATTCACCCAGGATACGGATTTTTAAGTGAAAACTCAGATTTTGCTGAATTAGCAGAAAAAAATAATATCACATTCATTGGTCCTAAATCGAAGGCAATGAAAATCATGGGAAGTAAATTAGCCGCTAAAGATGCAGTTAAAGAATTTGATATTCCTATGGTTCCTGGTTTAGACGAAGCCATTACTGATGTAGCTAAAGCGAAAGAAGTAGCCAAACAAATTGGTTTTCCTATTTTGATTAAAGCTTCTGCCGGTGGTGGTGGAAAAGGAATGCGTGTGGTAGAAAATGAAAACGAATTCGAATCGCAAATGAATCGTGCTATTTCTGAAGCAACTTCTGCTTTCGGAGATGGTTCTGTTTTTATCGAAAAATTCGTTACTTCTCCACGTCACATCGAAATTCAAGTAATGGCCGATAGTCACGGAAACATTTTATATCTTTTCGAAAGAGAATGTTCTATTCAACGTCGTCACCAAAAAGTAGTTGAAGAAGCGCCTTCATCAGTTTTAACTCCAGAAATTCGTAAAGCAATGGGCGAAGCTGCGGTTAAAGTAGCGCAATCTTGTGATTATTTAGGAGCAGGAACCGTTGAGTTTTTATTGGACGAAAATAAAAATTTCTATTTCTTGGAAATGAATACGCGTTTGCAAGTGGAGCATCCGGTAACCGAAATGATTACAGGAATGGATTTGGTAGAAATGCAAATTCGTGTAGCTCGTGGCGAAGCACTTCAGGTAAAACAAGAAGATTTACAAATTAAAGGTCATGCTATGGAACTTCGTGTGTATGCAGAAGATCCAATAAATGATTTCTTGCCAAGTGTTGGAAATTTAGCAACATACCAAATTCCGGTGGGTGATGGTATTCGTGTAGATAATGGTTTCGAACAAGGAATGGACGTGCCTATTTATTACGATCCAATGTTGGCTAAGTTAATTACGTACGGAAAAACTCGTGAAGAAGCAATTCAAAGAATGATTGAAGCTATCGAAATTTATCATGTTGACGGTGTAAGTACAACTTTGCCTTTCGGGACATTTGTTATGGAGCACGAAGCATTTAGAAGCGGAAACTTTGATACCAATTTCGTGAAGAAATATTACGACAGCGAAGTATTAAAAGCTCAAGCTGAAAAAGAAGCCGAAGTTGCCGCTTTAGTTGCTTTAAAACAATATTTAGAAGACCAAAAAATAATTCGTTTACCCAATTAAGAATATAGAAAACAGAACATAGAAAATAGATATTCAGAGTTTAAAAGTCTATATTCTATGTTCTATTCTCTTTAATCTAAAAGAAAATGGAAGATAAAATTAAATCATTACAAGATAAAATAGCTTTAGCTAAATTAGGCGGAGGCGAAAAGAGAATTGCATCACATCATGCGAAAAAGAAATTAACCGCTCGCGAACGTGTAGCGTATTTGTTAGACGAAGGTTCTTTTGAAGAAATCGGGATGCTGGTAACACATCGTACGACTGATTTCGGTATGGAAAAAGAAACGTATTATGGAGATGGCGTAGTAACGGGTTACGGAACAATTAACGGCCGACCGGTTTATGTTTTCGCACAAGATTTTACAGTTTTCGGTGGTTCATTATCAGAAACACACGCTGAGAAAATTTGTAAAGTAATGGATATGGCATTGAAAACTGGAACACCAATGATTGGTTTAAACGATTCGGGTGGAGCGCGTATTCAAGAAGGGGTTCGTTCGTTAGGTGGTTATGCTGATATTTTCTTTAGAAATGTACAAGCGTCCGGAGTAATTCCACAAATTTCAGCAATTATGGGACCATGCGCCGGTGGAGCAGTTTATTCGCCAGCAATGACCGATTTTACCATTATGGTGGAAAACAACAGTTATATGTTCGTAACTGGACCAAATGTTGTTAAAACAGTAACCAATGAAGAAGTAACTTCAGAAGAATTAGGTGGAGCAAGTACGCATTCAACTAAATCGGGTGTGGCGCATATTACATCACCAAATGGTGTAGAATGTTTAGAAGATATCAAACGTTTATTGAGCTATGTTCCGCAAAATAACAGAGAGACAACGCCTAAATTGCCATATACTTTAGGAGAAGAAATTCGTGAGCAATTGGATACTATTGTACCTGATAATGCGAATAAGCCGTATGATATGCACGATGTAATCAAAGGAATTATTGACGAAGATAGTTTCTATGAAGTGCATAAAAACTTTGCAGAAAATATCATTGTTGGTTTTGCACGTTTAGGTGGAAGAAGTATTGGAGTAGTGGCAAATCAACCTATGGTTTTAGCTGGATGTTTAGATGTAAACAGTTCTATTAAGGGAGCGCGTTTTGTGCGTTTTTGTGATGCTTTCAACATTCCGTTGTTAGTGTTAGAAGATGTTCCAGGATTCTTACCAGGAACTGATCAAGAGTGGAACGGAATTATCACGCACGGAGCTAAGTTATTATATGCATTTAGTGAAGCTACTGTGCCAAGAGTAACTGTGATTACTCGTAAAGCGTATGGTGGAGCGTATGATGTAATGAACTCTAAACACATTGGTGCTGATTTTAACTTTGCTTGGCCAACAGCCGAAATTGCAGTAATGGGAGCAAAAGGAGCTTCGGAAATTATCTTCAAAAAGGAAATTAGTGAAGCAGCAGATCCAGCGGCTAAATTGGCAGAAAAAGAAGCAGAATATGCAGAGTTATTTGCTAATCCATATAGTGCAGCTAAACGCGGATTTATTGATGAAGTAATTTTACCAAATCAAACCCGTAGAAAATTATTAAAAGCATTCAGTATTTTAGAAAATAAAGTAGTGGATACACCAAAACGTAAACACGGAAATATTCCGTTGTAATGTAGAGAAACCGCCGAATGGCGGTTTTTTATTAATTAAAACTTAAATTTTTTTCAAAGACTAATTTTTAGAAGAACAATACTTATATTGCACTCGTTTTTAAGAAAGGGAATATTATGGGGAAATTGAAGTTTTTATTTTTCATTTTAATAATTAGTTTTTATTCTGTAAGTGCTCAAAATTTTAAGAAGCACAAAGTTGAAAAAGGTGAAACTATATATTCTATTGCAAAAAAATATAATGTTGCAGAATCTGATATTTTCAAATTAAACCCAAAAGTTAAGGATAAAGCACTGCAAATTAATGCTATACTAAAGATTCCAAACGGTAAATCTACGACTTCAAAAGATAATCCTGAAAGTTATGAAGTTCAAAAAGGAGATACATTTTATGGAATAGCAAAGAAATTTAATATATCTGTAAATAACATAAAAAAGTTTAACAGCAATTTAGATCCAAATGATTTAAAAGTTGGACAAAAAATCTTTTTAAAAGAACAAAATAAAGAAATTTCTGTTCAAGTTGTTGTAGATGAAGAAACTACAAATGAATATGAAGATGATATACAAGCTCAAGATTTAATTCACGTTGTAAAAAAAGGAGAAACACTTTACAAAATTGCTCATAAATACCAAACTACAATTCAGAACATAAAAGACTTAAATCCTTCGATGGGGAAAACTTTGCCAGCAAATTATCAATTGGTAATAAAGAAAGGAATTGCTGTAGATAATGAAGTTGTTGAGGTTGTTGCAGTGAATGAAGATGAAATTTCAGATATTAAAGAAATAAGTTCTTCTGCCTTATCAAAAGCCGATTTGTTAATCGAAAAAGCATCACAATATTTAGGAACTCGATATAGAAGTGGAGGAACAACTTCTGCAGGTTTTGATTGTTCAGGCTTAATGTGTACGACTTTTAAAGAAATTGATTTTAATTTACCAAGAAGTTCTGGAAGTCAAGCAACTATAGGTTCAAAAGTTAAAAAAAGACAAGCTCAAAAAGGCGATTTAATATTTTTTGCTACAAATAGAAGAAAAACGATAAGTCATGTTGGTATGATTACTGAAGTAGATGGCGATGAAATTAAGTTTATTCATTCCTCTACATCATCTGGGGTTATTATTTCGTCTATTAAAGAGCCTTATTATGCGAAACGTTTTGTGCAAATTAATAGAGTTTTAGATTAATTTTATTTAATGGGAATCCAAATTTCTTCTTGAGAGTTCGGGTTTTTGTGTCCAAAGTATAAATCTCCCATTACTGCTAAATGAGGTCTGTCGTCTAATTCAAACTCACTATTTGGTAACCATTCTGCAAATATATATTGAGAAGTTTTTGCAAAATCTTGAGATGTTCCTTTGTGTAGAAAAACAGCGTATTTTCCAGTTTCTAAAGTAAATTCTTCAAAATCGTTTGGAACAAAATCAAAGGTTTTAACTTCCACAAATGCACATTTAGTAAACTCAGTTGTTGGACTAAAATTTTTAAAGGAATCAAAATTGTAAACTTGAACCGAAAATAAATCTGACGAAACCAAATTTTTTACTTCTTTTAATCTTGGCATTAGTTTATTCCAAATGAAAAAAGTTTTGTCGTTTGCTAAAGATGTTTTGGTAGAAAATCCTAATAGATTTTTGGTTTTGATAATTTCAGTTCGAAGAAACATTGGTTCATTTTTTATCAAAATAAAAAAATCCTCACTTAAAAAGCAAGGATTTTCGATTGAAAACTATGAACCGCTTTTCTATACGAAAAGCAACTATGAAAAAGAACTAATTTTGTGATAAGAATTGGAATATTTCATCTTTTAAACGAACGCGTTCCATGCGCAATTCATTTAGAACTTCATCGCTAGCTGGTTCTGCATCGCTTTCTATTCTATATATTTCATGATCCAACTCATCGTAAGTTTCAAACATTTTTTTAAAATGCGCACTTTCAGTCTTTAAGGTATTAATTTTTGTTTCAAACTCTGGAAATTCTTCCGTTAATTGGTGCTTTGTAATCATATTTGCTGTTTTAACTTATTCAAAGTTACAGCTATATAAATTATAAAAACATGATAATTGTCATCAAAAAAAATATCCTTACAATAGCTCGTAAGGATATTTTTAAAATTTATTGTTATGAACTATTGCACAGGTTCTGCGTATAAATCAAATTCTGTAGCATCAGTTACTTTTAAAGTTACAAAATCGCCTGTTTTTAAGTAGAATTTTGAAGCATCAACTAAAACTTCATTGTCTACATCTGGACTATCAAATTCTGATCTTCCAATGAAATATTGACCTTCTTTTCTATCGATTACACAACGAAATGTTTGTCCAATTTTCTCTTGGTTCAATTCCCAAGAAATTTGTGCTTGAATATCCATAATTTCATTGGCACGTTCACGCTTAACTTCTTCAGGAACATCGTCAACTAATGAATAAGCGTGCGTATTTTCTTCGTGTGAATAGGTAAAACATCCTAAACGTTCAAAACGCATTTCTTGAACCCAATTTTTTAGAATTTCGAAATCTTCTTCAGTTTCACCTGGATAACCTACAATTAAAGTAGTACGAATTGTCATTCCTGGAACTGCTTTTCTAAATTCTTTTAAAAGGTTTGTTGTTTTTTCATAAGTTGTTCCGCGACGCATTGATTTCAAAATATTATCTGAAATATGTTGTAACGGAATATCTAAATAATTACAGATTTTTGGTTCGCGTTTCATCAATTCTAAAACGTCCATTGGAAAACCTGTAGGGAATGCATAATGCAAACGAATCCATTCAATGCCTTCAACTTTAACTAAAGCTTCTAAAAGTTCGGCTAAGTTTCTTTTTTTGTATAAATCTAAACCGTAATAGGTTAAATCTTGTGCAATTAAGATTAATTCTTTTACGCCGTTTTT
Organism: Flavobacterium sp.; assembly: GCA_030145825.1. Taxonomy (GTDB): domain Bacteria; phylum Bacteroidota; class Bacteroidia; order Flavobacteriales; family Flavobacteriaceae; genus Flavobacterium. The sequence continues at coordinate 6,095 of JAIXHM010000014.1, read as the reverse complement.
AGCTAATTTCTCTGCTTCGATAACTAAATTTTCGATAGGAGTAGAAACGTGTTTTCCGCGCATTAGTGGAATAGCACAAAAACTACACGGTCTGTCACAGCCTTCGGCAATTTTTAAATACGCATAATTTTTTGGAGTTGTAGTTAAACGTTCTCCGATTAATTCGTGTTTATAATCTGCACCCAATGCTTTTAGTAATAAAGGTAATTCTGTAGTTCCAAAAAACTGATCTACATTAGGAATTTCTTTTTCTAAATCGGGCTTGTAACGTTCAGATAAACAACCCGTTACAAATACTTTATCTACCAAACCTTGTTCTTTTTTCTCGGCATATTCTAAAATCATATTTACCGATTCTTCCTTTGCATTGTCAATAAAACCACAAGTATTGATTACAATAATGTTTCCTTCGTCATTAACCGCTTCATGGGTTACTTCTTTGCCATTAGCCTTTAATTGTCCCATTAAAACTTCACTATCGTAAACATTTTTTGAACATCCTAATGTTACAACATTGATTTTATTTTTCTTTAACGATTTGGTTCTCATATATTTAAAAAATTAATCTCAATCTTTTGACCAAAGGTCTCGATTGGGGTGCAAAATTACATAAAAAAGTTTGAGTATAAGTAGTGCAATTAAAAAACCCGATAAATATTTATCGGGTTTGGTTGTTTTATGATTTATAAATCTTAAAAGTTTATAGAATAGGTTAATGTAACGTTGTTTTGAGTAGTTCTTATTCTAGCTGTATCGTTCATTCCAGAAGAAATTAAATACTGATTGTAATTTCTATGTGCATTTGTATAAGCTAAATCTAATCTGTTGTGACCAAAATTATAACCAATACCACCGCTATAACCTGTTAAATCGCCCATTGCATAATCTACTTTATACGGACTTTCTTCAAAACGATATCCCGCTCTAAAACTGAATTGTTTGTATTTGTATTCGCCGCCTAATCTAATTTCTAAAGCATTATCTTGTAAATTATCGGTATAAAAATTATTAGTATTTCTAAAAGTGTTGTCACTTTTTGGTTTAAATTCAATGCTGCTATAATCTTTACGAGAAATGTCAAAACTTATTAAACCAATATTTTTGAAGATATAAGCAATACTTCCAGTTGCTTTTGCAGGCGTTTGTAATTTGTATGTAGGAAAAATCATAATAGGACTTTGGTAATACGGACTTTGAATTCCATCAGGATTATTGATACTTGTAGTATATAAATCCTGAGTTAATTCATCATTTAATCTATACCAAGTAGGTGATTCATATGATAAACCTAATCTTAAAAATTCTGTTGGTTTAACAATAGCTCCTAAGTTGAATGAGAATCCTGTGCCATAAGTATAAACTTCATTGTCAAATCTAATTTCACGAATGGTAGATTGTGGTAATGTGTTTTCTGGATTGGAATTACTTTCGTATAAGCTTGAAGATCTTACATAATCTGTGATATGTAAATTTAAATTTAAACCTATAGAAAGAAAGTCTCTATAACTTGCTGCAACGTTAGCAGTCATTTTTCCATTAAAACCAGTAGTAGATATTGCATTTGCTTGGTAGTAGTTACCTCCACTAGGTACGTTACTTACAAAAACATCAGGATTACTTGTTGGGTCAATAATATAAGTGTCATATCCCATTTGTGCTTGATCGTAAGCAAAATCACTTGAATTTGCATATAAATTAGCGTAATCTACAAAGTATTTACTAATAGAATTATTTGGGTTAGTTCCGCTTAAAAAAAGATCATTATCAAAATCTTTCATGTTTTCATAATTGAAACCAAGAGCGATTTTATTCCAATTTTTTTCATCTGATGTAAAGATAAAAACAGCTCCTAATTGATTTAAATCTAAAGTTGAACTATTTTCATTAGTTGTTGTTCCAAAGTAATTCGATTTGTTTTTTGAATTTAAAACAGACGCTGAAATACTTGCGTAATTGTTGTTAAAAAATACTGACCCAGCAGGATTGACATTTAATGAAGATAAATCTCCACCAAGGGCGCCAAAAGCGCCACTCATGGCTCTAAAACGTGCAGTCCCGTTAATATCTTGTAATGAATAACGTATTCCGTCTTCGGGTCTTACTTCTTGTGCGTTTATAAGCCCAGTTGCTAAAAGACTTAAATATAATAGTATTTTTTTCATATCAATTTCTGTAAAGATTATCTTCTACCTCCGCCATAACTACCACCGCTTCTACCGCCTCCAAAGCTGCCGCCACCTCTACTGCCACCAAAACTACCTCCAGAACTTCTTGGAGAAGAGTAGCCACCACTGTTATTTCTTGGCGAAGAATAGTTATTACTTCTAGGAGAAGTAGAACGAGGAGTTGAAATGTTTGTTCTTGGTTGATTGGTGTTAGTTCTAGGTTGTGTATCGTTATAATTTCTAGGTTGAGAATTGTTTGTCCTAGGTTGTATTGTGTTACTTCTAGAAGTATTGAAAGATCCTCTTGAGCGGCTTCCATTTATATAAGTGCTTCTTCCGCTATTGTAATTTGCAACTCTAGCGCCTCTTGTGCCTCCGTAATAAGAAACATTTCTGCCGCTACCATAGTAATAATTACCATAATATGGATAATTGTAATATCCTCCACCATACCAGTAAGGACTATACCATGAGTTCCAGCCCCATCCTAAACCATACCATGAGTTCCATCCCCAACCCCAGCTAGGGCCATACCAAGAATTCCAGCCCCAATAAGGAGAATTGTAATAACCCCAGTAAGGAGAATACCAATTATTCCAACCATTATTGTAATAGTTTACTGTTACATTTCCGTTTGAATTACTTCCCCAGCCAGCATAACGATTAGTACTGTCATACTGATTGTTGTACACGGTTACAACTGTGTCATTTTGGGTTTCAGATGAATAATTGTCAATATCAGTAAAATACTCCATGTCTTCACGCATCATTCTGAATTTTTGAGCATAAGCTTCTCCGTTTTGTAGGTTTTCTTCAGAATATTTATTTTGAACAGGTGTATTGGATCTTTCGTAGTCACCGTAGATTCCGTCGTTATCATAATAAGATGAATTTTGATAGGAACCACAAGAAACTACAAGTAAACCAGCAAATCCTGTTAGTAGTATAACAGAAAATTTGCTAAAAAATGGTAGTTTAGTTTTCATAACGCTTTTTTTTATTGTCGGACATTACAAATTTAATTAGTTTTGTCGAATAATTCACTTAAGATAAAGTTAAACAAAATTTATGCCAAAACATTAATAATGAGCAAGAACTTAACAACAAGAGCAGAGGACTATTCAAAATGGTATAACGAGTTGGTGGTTAAAGCAGATTTAGCCGAAAATTCAGGAGTAAGAGGATGTATGGTTATTAAACCATATGGCTATGCAATTTGGGAAAAAATGCAAGCAGAATTAGATAGGATGTTTAAGGAAACTGGACATCAAAATGCATATTTCCCCTTATTTATACCTAAGTCTTATTTTAGTAAAGAAGCAAGTCATGTAGACGGTTTTGCTAAAGAATGCGCAGTTGTTACTCATTATAGGTTAAAAACTGGTGAAGATGGAAAATCGATTGAAGTTGATCCAGATGCTAAATTAGAAGAAGAGCTTATTGTGCGTCCTACTTCAGAGACTATTATTTGGGATACTTACAGAAAATGGATCGAATCTTATAGAGATTTACCTATTTTAGTGAATCAATGGGCAAATGTAGTTCGATGGGAAATGCGTACACGTTTGTTTTTACGCACCGCTGAATTTTTATGGCAAGAAGGTCATACAGCTCATGCTACAAAAGAAGAAGCTATTGTTGAAGCAGAACAAATGATGAATGTGTATGCTGATTTTGCTGAAAACTTTATGGCTATTCCGGTGGTTAAAGGTTTTAAAACGGCTAACGAACGTTTTGCAGGAGCAGAAGAAACCTATTGTATAGAAGCATTAATGCAAGATGGAAAAGCTCTACAAGCGGGAACATCTCACTTTTTAGGGCAAAATTTTGCTAAAGCTTTTGATGTGAAATTTGCAACTAAAGAAGGTAAACAAGAATATGTGTGGGCAACTTCTTGGGGTGTTTCAACTCGTTTAATGGGAGCTTTAGTTATGACTCACTCGGATGATAATGGATTAGTTTTACCTCCAAATTTAGCGCCAATTCAAGTGGTTATAGTGCCTATTCATAGAACAGAAGAACAGTTAGAAGCAATTTCAAATCAAGTTGGAGAGTTGGTTAAGCAATTACGTAAATTAGGTATTTCTGTTAAATATGATGATAGAGATACACAACGTCCAGGATTTAAGTTTGCTGAATATGAATTGAAAGGAGTGCCAGTTCGTTTGGCGATTGGTCCAAAGGATTTCGAAAATGGCACTTATGAAGTAGCAAGAAGAGATACTTTATCAAAAGAGGTGGTTTCTAAAGAAGGAATTGTTGAGTATATTCAAAATTTATTAGAAGAGATTCAAACTAATTTATTTCAAAAAGCATTAGATTACAGAAATACACATATTACTGAAGTGAATTCTTTTGATGAATTTAAAGAGGTTTTGGATGGTAAAGGAGGTTTTGTATCAGCGCATTGGGATGGTACTACAGAAACTGAAGAAAAGATAAAAGAATTGACAAAAGCAACTATTCGTTGTGTCCCTTTAGATCGTATTGAAGAGGCGGGAAGTTGTGTATTTACTGGAGCTCCATCAAAAGGAAGAGTGTATTTTGCAAAAGCATATTAAAATTTTTTAATTTTTTTTGATGCGCCTATTGCAGGAATAAAAAATAGGTGTATCTTTGCAACCGCAAATGAGAATAATGGTCCGTTCGTCTAGGGGTTAGGACGCCAGGTTTTCATCCTGGTAACACGGGTTCGATTCCCGTACGGACTACAAAATATCTCTCTGGCCCGTTCGTCTATCGGTTAGGACGCCAGGTTTTCATCCTGGTAAGAGGGGTTCGATTCCCCTACGGGCTACTAGAATTAGTTGTGAATAGTTTTATAAAACAAATATTAAGTGTCTCTAAGGTTTGTTTTATTAGTTAAAACTGAAGTGATTGTTTAACAATTGTGGGAGGTTTTTCTTTTTTTAAACTAATAGTTTATTAATAATTATTACAATTAAAAAGAATTAAAAATGGCAAATCATAAGTCAGCTTTAAAAAGAATAAGAAGTAACGAAAAGAAAAGAGTATTAAACAGATACCAGCACAAAACAACTCGTAATGCTATTAAAGCTATTCGTGTTGCAACTGATAAAGCTGAGGCTGTTGCTAAATTACCAACTGTTATTTCAATGATTGACAAATTAGCAAAGAAAAATATTATTCACGCTAATAAGGCTTCAAACTTAAAATCTAAGTTAACGAAACATGTAGCTTCTTTATAAGAAGTTTTAAGTTAAGAAATACAAAGCTCTCCAATTGGAGAGCTTTTTTTATATGTTATTTTTTTATTATCTATTTAATTTATAGCTAATTATTGAAAAAAATACAGTACTTTTGCACCTTCAAAAAATCATCGAATGAATTCTATTAGAAACATTGCTATTATTGCACACGTTGACCACGGTAAAACTACTTTGGTTGATAAAATTATGTACCATTGCCAACTTTTTAGAGATAATGAAAGTACTGGTGAATTAATTTTGGATAACAATGACCTTGAGCGTGAAAGAGGTATTACAATTGTTTCTAAAAACGTTTCAGTTAATTATAAAGGAACAAAAATCAACATTATTGATACTCCAGGCCACGCCGATTTTGGTGGGGAAGTAGAGCGTGTATTAAATATGGCTGACGGAGTTTTATTATTAGTTGACGCTTTTGAAGGGCCAATGCCACAAACGCGTTTCGTTTTACAAAAAGCAATTAGCTTAGGATTAAAACCTTGTGTTGTAATTAATAAAGTTGATAAAGAAAACTGTACTCCAGAAGAAGTACATGAAAAAGTTTTTGACTTAATGTTTGAATTAGGTGCAGAAGAATGGCAGTTAGATTTCCCAACAGTTTATGGTTCGGCAAAAAATAACTGGATGAGTGATGATTGGAAAAATCAAACTGAAAACATTGAACCTTTATTAGATATGGTTTTAGAGCACATTCCAGCTC
>JAIXHM010000013.1 GCA_030145825.1 Flavobacterium sp. | reverse complement strand
GAGTTTTTAGAAACTTATATGGTAATAAATTAAAATTTTATAAGAAAAATTTGAAATTTTATAAATGGCTATTGTTTAAATTGTCCTAAATTTGCCTTAACAAAATTAAAAATGAAACATATGAAAAAATTAATTTTTACAGTTACAATGTTAGTTGGTTTAGCATTTAGCGCGCAGGCACAAGACATTTCAAAAAATGCATTAGGATTAAGATTAGGTGACAATGATGGTTTTGGTGGTGAAATTTCTTATCAAAGAGGTTTATCTTCAAACAATAGGTTAGAATTTGATTTAGGTTGGAGAAATAGCAAGCACGTTGATGCATTTAAATTAGCTGGTTTGTATCAATGGGTTTGGAATATAGACGGTGGATTCAACTGGTACGCAGGTGTTGGTGGTGGTGTTGGTAGTTGGAGTGTTGATGAAAAATATGGTGATGGAAGTGGTAGTTTTGTTTTTGCTGCTGGTGATTTAGGTATTGAGTATAACTTTGAAGAAGCACCGATACAATTGTCTTTAGATTTTAGACCAGAGATTTATTTCGGTGGAGATTATTCTGATTTTAGAGATGGTTTTGGTCCTGATATCGCTTTAGGTATTCGTTATAGATGGTAAAAATTTATATTATAAAAAAAGCTCGTTAATAATTAACGAGCTTTTTTTTATTCTAAAACTATTGTTTTTACTTTCGGAATGATTGTTAAACAATAGGGAGATGTTAAAGCCATTGTTGACATTTCTCCTTTTTTAGGATTTATTTTTTTCGTTTTTACATGTAAAACTGAATCTACCCAATAGAGGTTTTCTACTTCTACTTCATATCCACCAGAACTTTTTTGTCCCATATAAACAGCTATTACCGAATTGTTTTCAAAATCTGGTTCAAAAAGATGTACATCTTCTACTTGATCTAATTTCATTTTTTCAATAAAAGATAAATACTCTTCATTAGAATTTAAAACTTCATAACCTGAAACTGACTTTCCACTATTTTGAGCTTTATATATGTTTTCAAAATGTGTATTCTCAAAAACTTTTGTTGGAGAACCACAAGAAAAAAACAAAGCTGTAAAAGAAATAAGTAGTATTTTTTTCATATTAAACCAAAGATAAGGCTTCTTGATAAATTTGTTCATATAAAGGAAGAATCTTCTGTATATCAAAGTTTTTTGCGTTTTCTAGAGCATTTTTTTTGAAGTTTAATAGTCGGTTTTCATCAGATAAAATTTGAATCGCATTTTGACTCATTTCTTCAATGTTACCAACATCACTTAAATAACCTGTTTTCCCATCAATATTCACTTCAGGTAAACCACCAGAGTTACTAGAAATAACGGGAACTCCGCATGCCATTGCTTCTAAAGCTGCTAAACCAAAACTCTCAGTTTCAGAAGGCAATAGAAATAAATCGGAATAACATAAAATCTTATCAATTTCATTACTATTTCCAAAGAAAACGACTTTATCGTGAATTTTAAGATCAATGCAACGCTGTTCTGCTTTTTCTTTTTCAGGTCCATCTCCAACCATCATTAATCTAGAAGGTACTTTTAATTGAATTTTATAGAAAATATCAATTACATCTTCAATACGTTTTACTTTTCTAAAGTTAGAAATATGTGTAACAATCTTTTCGCCTTCATCAGCCATTAAAGAGCGAGAACATGGTAAGTGTTTTGCAGCTTCACTTTTTACAATTTCAATAAAATTAGGAACTACTTTAATCTCTTTTTTTATATCGAATAGCTTATAAGTATCGTCTCTTAAACTTTTTGAAACGCTAGTGACTATATCAGAATTATTGATACTGAATGTTACAGCAGGTTTATAAAAAGGATGTTTACCCACAAGTGTAATATCTGTTCCATGTAAGGTTGTTACCATTGGAATATAAATTCCTTCTTCTGCTAACATTTGTTTGGCCATATAACCAGCATAAGCATGAGGAATGGCATAATGTACATGTAACAAATCTATTTCATACAATTTAATCATATCAACTAACTTACTCGATAAAGCTAATTCATAAGGTTGATAATGAAACAAAGGATATTCTGGAACGTGAACTTCGTGATAAAAAATATTTTTATTTAATAATTCTAATCGAACAGGTTGACTGTAAGTAATAAAATGAATTTGGTGACCTCTTTTGGCTAACTCTAATCCAAGTTCAGTAGCGACAACTCCACTACCTCCAAATGTAGGATAACAAACTATTGCAATTTTCATTTGTTTAATTTTAAAGGTATAAAGTTACACCTATTCGTTTTGTAAAAATTTTAATTATTCGTTAAATTATTTTCTAAAAGCCGATTCATAAATAGAAATCCATTGTTCTGGTGTCATTTTTTTTGATAATTCACCTAATAATTCAAATGGAATATCTTCTACTTTTTTAAAGCGCATACAACTTTTTCCCATATCTAATTTCTTCTTTGAATGCTTTGGAAACTCGTCTACAAACCAATCATATAACTGTTTATCTGCATAAATTCCCATGTGATAAAAATTGATACTATTTTTTTGAGAAGCAAAACTCATAAATGGTAGTGGCGTTTTAGGATCACAATGATAACCAGCAGGATAAATTGTATGTGGCACTGAATATCCAATCATTCCATAACCCATTCCTTCTTGAAAACCTTTAGGTAAGTTCTCTAAAATTGTAGTTCTTAGTTTTTCTAAAGCTTCTCTTCTATCTTCTGGAGCTTCATTGATATATTGTTCAGGTGAAGTTGCGCTAGATGTCATTTTATTCAATTATTGATTCGTAAATAACTTTTTGAATATTTTCTCTAATATTTTCTCTTGAAAGCACATTTGTCTTTGCTTCCGGATATGTTCTGTTTGATAAAAATATGTAAACAATCTCTTTTTCAGGATCAGCCCAAGCCATTGTTCCTGTAAAACCAGTGTGTCCAAAACTAGTCATGGAAACACAACCACATGTTGGTCCAGCTTCACCCAATTGAGGTTTATCGAATCCAACTCCCCTTCTATTTTCATCTTTACAGTAATAGCACGTATTGAATTTATCAAATGTACTTTCCGAAAAATATTGATGATCTCCATAGTTACCCTTTTGTAAAAACATTTGCATCATTTTGGCAACTTCCACACTATTTGAAAAAACACCAGCATGACCACCAACACCACCTTGCATAGCCGCTGCCATATCGTGTACATAGCCTTGAATAGTATCGTATCTAAAATAATTATCAATTTCTGTTGGAATAATTTCATCTTTTGAAAATCTTCTTAAAGGATTGTATAGCATTCTATTGGCACCTAAACTCTTATAGAAATTATTTTCAACGAGTTCATCTAAAGATTTTCCTGTAGTTTTCTCTAAATATTGTTTTAGAATAATAAACGAAAAATCACTGTACTTATATTGAACTTTTGGTAACAATTCACTATCTGCTATGGCTTTAATAATAGTATCATTATAATCGCTTCTTAGATATAATTTATCGGTAACTTGAATTGAAAATTCTTTCGAATACTCTGGTCTATAATATTTAGCATCCGGCTTTCCTAAAGAATCTAAAGTAGCTTTATAAAAGCCAATCCACGGATAAAAACGTGCTTGATGTGTTAACATATCAACTAAAGTTGCATTTTTTTTATTCGATTGATTGAACACAGGAAGCATATTTCCTAATTTAGAATCCATTTTAAGTTTTCCTTTATCAAACTGAATCATCACATTTGGTAAAGTTGCCAAAATTTTAGTTAAGGAAGCTACATCATACAAGTCGGTATTTTTAACGGGAAGTTTCTTGTCGTATGTATGATAACCAAATGATTTTTCGTAAACAATTTTCCCTTTTCGAGCTACTAAAACTTGTAAGCCTGGCGTCATTTTTTTATCAATTGCATAATTTGCAATCGAATCTATTTTATTTAGAATTTTACCATCTAACCCAACGTTTTCTGGAGCACCATAACCTAAACGATTCATTTTTTTTGTAGTAAAACCATCGTTTACATAAAACTCATCATTAATAGAAACTGGTAATCTCCCTTTACACGCAATAGCACCAAAAATTGCTTCTGCAGCAGCAGTATGAGCAAAACTATTATTTTGATAAGCTACTAATAAAGCCTCAATTTTATCAAAAGATTTTATTTTTAAAAGCGAATAAGGCTTTGTAAAAAACGTAACAATTGTTTTGTTGTGTTTTGAAATTTGTTCAATCCAAAGTTGTTCTCTGAAAGATAAATCGTGATTTTTCCAAGCACCATCAGCTTTGTGATATCCAATAATCACTTTTGTATAATCTTTTAATTTTACTAAAACAGAATCTAAATTGGTAGAGTTAATATAATCTACTTTAGTGTATTCATTTAATTTCGAAAGGAATTCAGTTTCATCGTCATTACCAATTTTTACATAAGCTATTTTTTCATTTTCAAGCTTTTTAATTGGTACAATTGATTCTTTATTTTTTAATAACGTTAAAGCATTTTCATATAACAAATAATTTAAAGCATCATATTCAGATTTGTTTAAATCATTATACAAATTATTTAATTCAATTGGTTTATAATCATTTAAACCTGCTTTGTACTTGTAAGCTAAAATCTTTTTTACAGATTGTGCTAATCTTTCTTCAGTTAAATTACCATTTTGAAAAGCTTCTTGAAACTTCTTGATTGCAACTGGAACATTTTCTGCAAATAATAACACATCATTTCCTGCTAAAAATGCTTCTAAATCAATAGCTCCGGGTTCTTTAAAATTACTTGCCCCTTTCATGTTGAGTGCATCTGTAAAAATTAAACCTGTAAAACCGAGTTCTTTCTTTAAAATATTAGTTACAACATTATAAGATATTGAAGTTGGATAACCTTCTCTTGGTTCGATGCTTGGTACATTTAAATGCGCTACCATAACACTAGCTAAACCTTTGTTTATTAATTCTTTATAAGGATATAATTCTATATCATCTAACCTTTGTTTATCAAAATTTACCATTGGTAAAGTATGATGCGAATCGGTTGAAGTGTCGCCATGACCTGGAAAATGCTTCGCTGTTGCAAAAACGCCTTCACTTTGTAAACCTATCATTAAAGCTTCGGCACCATTGGTAACATTTATTTTATCTTCACCAAACGAGCGATTTCCAATAATAGGATTTTTAGGATTAGTATTAATGTCGACAACTGGAGCAAAATTGAAATGAATGCCCATTCTTTTAGATTGGCGTCCCATTTGTTTCCCCATTTCTTCGATTAATTTATAATCTTGAACTGCTCCCAACGTCATATTCCAAGGATAACGATAAGTAGAATCTAAACGCATACTTAATCCCCATTCGGCATCTATTCCTATAAAAAGAGGAACTTTAGATTTTGATTGATATCTATTGGTAAGTTTTGCTTGTCGAACAGGTCCGCCTTGGAAGAAAATTAAACCGCCAACGTTATATTTCTCAACCAATTGATCTATTTCTTTAAAATGATTTTCATTTTTATTAGAATAAGCAGCAACCATAAATAATTGCCCTACCTTTTCTTCAAAAGACATTTTATTGTAAATACTATCGACCCATTTTTTTTGTGTAACCGATTTATTCGGCACAATAGTTTTAGAAATATTTTGAGAATATGATGTATATATTGAAACTACAAGTAAAAGTAGTATTGGTAATTTTCGCATAAATAAAAGTTTGATTCTTTGTTATCAGCACTAAATCTATGCCAAATTACTACTTATCTTTATTAAAATAAAGTGTTTTAAGTTTATTTTATAAAGAAAGTTGTTAACGTGTAAAAAATAAAGAGTTTATAAATCTATATGACGGTCGTGGTAACCTAATAAATACAATACACCATCTAAACCAATACTAGAAATTGAACTTTGAGCATTGTCTTTAACTTTAGGCTTAGCGTGAAAAGCAATACCTAATCCCGCTAAATTAATCATCGGTAAATCATTTGCTCCATCGCCTACAGCTATAGTTTGATTAATATCGATACCTTCTAATCTTGCAAGTTCCTGAAGATATTCAGCTTTTTTATTACCATCAACAATTTCACCAAGATAACCACCGGTTAAAACGCCATCTTTAATTTCTAGTTGATTAGCAAAAACATAATCTATACCTAATTCTTTTTGAAGATGATGACCAAAATAAGTAAAACCCCCAGAAAGAATAGCTGTTTTAAATCCGTTTGCTTTTAAAGTATTGATGAGTCTTCTTGCCCCTTTTGTTATTGGTAAATTTACAGCAACTTCTTGTAAAACATCTTCGCTTAAACCTTTTAAAAGTTTCATACGTGCCACAAAACTTTCTTTAAAGTCAATTTCACCTTGCATGGCCGATTCTGTAATTGCTTTTACTTGTTCACCTACACCAGCAAGTTCTGCTAATTCATCAATAACTTCAGTTTGAATTAATGTAGAATCCATATCAAAACAAACTAAACGTCTGTTCCTACGAAACATATTATCTTCTTGAAATGCTATATCTAAATCTAAATCTCTAGATATTTGCATAAATTTTTCGGTAAATTCGGCTTTATTATGAATTGCACCACGAATTGACAATTGAATTGATGCTCTTGGGTATTCATCTTCTTTAATTAAAGAAGCTCTACCTGTTAAACGTTTTATGGCATCAATATTTAAATTCTTTTCAGATATAACTTTAGTTACTTCTGAAATCTGTTCAGCGGTAAGTTTTTCCCCTAATAAAGTAACTATGTATCTATCTTTACCTTGTTGGTGAACCCAAGACTCATAATCTTCTAATGAAATGGGAGTAAATTTTGCTTTAATACCCAATTCATAAGATTTAAACAACAAATCTTTTAAAACAGCTGCCGATTTTTTACCCGATTTTATTTGGAAAAGAATTCCAAGTGATAATGTATTGTGAATATTAGCTTGACCAATATCTAATATTTTGGCATCGTAAGCTGCTAAAACACCTGTTAAAGATGATGTTAAACCTGGTTTGTCTTGACCAGATATATTCAATAAAAATATATCACTATCCATTATTTGATAAGAAGAAATAAAAGAAAAATCTATCTGTTTTTAAAAAAATCGACTATGCCAGCTCTCGCTTGCAGGTACTTCCCAAAAATCTTCCCATTCTTCGATAGTATTAACTAAGTTATTAAAAACTATTGTATTAGAAGAAACAGATTTTTGTTTAGCCATTTGCTTAAACTCAATCAATGTTTTATGAGCAATAAAATCTCCTTGCTTATAAGTAACATTCATTTTGTCTAATAAATCTATAGAATATTTAGCTTCTAAATCTTGTATAAACTTAACTGAAGCATCAATAGAACAACCTGTTGCAGACTGTACATCTTGATTTACAGCAATAATAATAAAGCGATTGTACTTTACTATAAACGAAGACTCTAGACCTTGACCATGAGCTGCCCAATTTTCAATAAATTCTTTCGTTGCGGTTTCGATTTCAGCAACTTCATCATCAGTTAGCTTTCTATTAGATTGATAAATCCAAATTCGTGAATGCTTAGGTAAAGTATCGAATGGAACGTACATTTTTAATCTTTTGTTATATCAGAAATTACTTTGTAAGTAACGAATTTTTTCGTTTTAGTATCATAAATCTCAAGCAAATAGTATGAAACTGTAATTTCAGCATTAGCCTTTAATACATTATCTGTAACTAAAAAAGCATTATCAAAATCATGTAAAACAATTAATTCGTGCTTTTTACCTGAATCTTCTGCTAATTCCATCGTTAAGAATTGGCCACTAGTTACTTTTTTAAATTTACCTTTAACAACTTCGTCTTCAGCTGAATCACCATCCATATATTTTTCTGCAATTCCTGTATCTAGCATTGCATTCACAAATGCGGGACAATTAGTAGCTAGTTTCATCCCCATGTCTTCACCTAAAGTTTCGATTGCTTTATCGTTTCCGATTATATTATCGCCATAATAAAATGCAACATCAGATTTATATTTAGTTACACCTTGTAACATACATAAGCCTAGTACCATTTCAAAATTTTCTTTCGTAATTTTCTCTTTAGAACTACATTCACAAGCATCATCTGCTAACTTTGAAACTAATTCGTCTTTCGTCATAGTTTGAGAAAAAGACAATTGAACTAATAAAACGGAAACAATAAATAATATTTTCTTCATGTTATAAATTTTGTGCGTTGGCTATAATTTCAGCGATATCTAAAACTTTAATTTCATTTTCTTTGTGAGCAAATTTCACACCATCTGTCATCATCGTATTACAATATGGACAGCCTGTTGCAATTATATTTGGATTTGTTTCTAGAGCGTCTTGAGTTCTAAGAACATTTATATCCATATTTCCTTTCTCTGGTTCTTTAAACATTTGTGCTCCACCTGCACCACAACATAAGGCTGAACTTTTGCTTCTTTTCATTTCGACAACGTGAGCATTAGTTTTTGTAAGAATTTCTCTTGGCGCTTGATATTCATTATTTGCTCTTCCTAAGTAACAAGGATCATGGAAAGTGATTTTACTTCCTTTATAAGTATCTTTATTAAAGTCGATACGCCCTTCACTTAAAAGTTGTTGTATAAATTGTGTATGATGAATTACTTCATAATTTCCTCCTAAACTAGGATATTCATTCTTTAAACAGTTAAAAGAATGTGGGTCGCAAGTAACAATTTTTTTAACTTCATAAGCATTTAACAATTCAATATTCATTAAAGCTTGCATTTGAAATAAAAATTCATTTCCTGCTCTTTTTGCAACATCACCAGTACAGCTTTCTTCAGTTCCAAGAACTGCAAAATTTACATTTGCTTTGTTTAAAATTTTAACAAAAGCTCTAGTAATTTTTTTTGCTCTGTCATCGTAACTACCAGCAGAACCAACCCAAAATAAAATTTCTGGTTGTTTACCTTCGGCCATCATATCGGCCATTGTTGGCACTATTAAATTTTCTGACATAATGTTTTTATTTTAAATCAATATTTAGAAATATACTCTAACTATCTAATTTTAATATTTTTACTACTCGTTTTTCCAATTTAAACGGTCCATTTGACTGTAAGGCCAAGGTGCACCATTATTTTCGATATTACTCATCATGTTATTTAATTCCATTGGAGCAGCACTTTGTTCCATAACTAAATAACGACGCATATCTACTATAATTGATAATGGACTAATATTTACTGGACATTCTTCTACACATGCATTACATGTTGTACAAGCCCAAAGTTCTTCTGGTGTAATATAATCGTTTAATAAAGATTTTCCATCATCAACAAACTTACCACCGTTTGCATCTATATTTTTGCCAACTTCTTCTAAACGATCTCTTGTATCCATCATAATTTTACGAGGCGATAATTTTTTACCTGTAAGATTTGCAGGACAAGATGAAGTACAACGACCACATTCTGTACAAGTGTAAGCATTTAACAATTGAACCCAATTTAAATCTTGAACATCTGAAGCCCCAAATTTAGCAGGAACAGCATCTGGATTTGCAGGAGCAGCAAATGGATCAGCACTAGGGTCCATCATTAATTTTACTTCGTTTGTAACACTTTCTAAGTTATTAAATTTCCCTAGCGGGTTTAAATTTGCAAAATATGTATTAGGAAATGCTAATAAAATATGTAAGTGTTTAGAAAAATAAAGGTAATTTAAGAAAACTAAAATCCCGCAGATGTGTAACCACCAAGCGCCTCTTTCTATAAAGATTACCAAACTATTACTCATTCCGTTAAAAACAGGTGCAATAAATTGAGATATTGGAAAACTACCTGCTTGATGATAATGAGCTACTTCAGAAGGAATATGCTGTAAGTGAAAATCGGCAGCATTCATTACTAAGAATAATGTCATTAACACCATTTCAAAGTATAAGATATAATTGGCATCATTTTTAGGAAAACCTTGCATTTCTGGTTTCCAAAAGCGTTGAATTTTTACAACATTTCTTCTAATCCAGAATACAATAACAGCTACTAATACTAAGAAAGCTAAAATTTCAAACGAACCTATCAATACATTATAAAATCCACCTAAAAATCTAAATATTCTATGAGTTCCAAATAAACCATCAATAATTATTTCTAGAACTTCAATATTGATAATTACAAACCCTAGATAAACTAATATGTGTAAAAATCCAGCCACTGGACGTTTTACCATTTTAGATTGTCCCAATGCAATCATTGCCATGTTTTTCCATCTTTCGCTGGGATTGTCGCTACGATCAATATCTTGTCCTAATTTAATGTTACGAATAAGTTTTTTTACATTGCGAGCAAAATAACCTACTCCAACAATAAGAATAACAGCAAATAAAATATTAGATAAAATACTCATGATAATTACTTCTTAATTTGTTCGTTGTTCTCGTTAACTTCTGGTGATTTATAAGGTTTTTCTTTTTTTCCAAATAATGAAACATTTACATAACGTGTAGGATGTAAACGTAAATCTTGCAACAACAACTCTAATTCTTTAGAAGCTTGAGTAAAATTATTATACATTGCTTCATCTTTCATTAATTTACCCATTGTACCGTTTCCTTGTTCCATATCAGCTAAAAGTTTATCTACACTCGCTAAAGTTTTTTCTAAATTTTTAACCGTTTGACCGAAATCAGCTTTTGCTAATGAATCTGAAATAGCTACAAAATTTGAAGTCGTTTTATCTAGATTTGTAAAAGTTTTGTCTAATTTAGATTTGTTTTCAGCAAGTAATTGATTTAAATTTTTAGAAACTCCACTAAATTCAGTCATTGTTTTATTAAACTCCACTAAACTGTTTTTTAAATTAGCTTTACCTTGTTCATCTAAAACTTCATTAACATTTGCAAAAAGTGCATTTGCATTATCTAAAAGTTTTTCAATTTTATCTTTAATTGGAACAATCTCTTTTGCTAGAGCATCTGTTAAACCTAATTTGTTTGACGATTTTAAATAATCGCCACTTTCTGTTTCTATTTTATCCTCAAAATTGGGAATAATGGCAATTTCTCTTCCACCTACTAAACCAGAATCGTAAATTTCAGCAGTACTCGATTTAGAAATAGGAAAATCAGTATCAATTTGCATTTGAACTAATAATTTTCCATCAGGATTAATTTTAATAGAATTTACTCTACCTATTTTTAAACCATTAAGTGTAACGGGAGCCGCAGGAACCAATCCTGAAACATTTTCATAAACAGCATACAATTTTTTACTTGTATCAAATAAATTTTTTCCTTTTAAAAAATTAAATCCCCAAATAAACAAAGCGATTGCTAATATTACCAGAATTGCTGTTTTAAGTTCTCTTGATAGTTTCATTTATTGTTTTTCAAGTTCTTTTTACATAAACATTTTAGTTTTTTAAAATGTTCAATTTTTAACAAAAATAAAACTTTATTTTATTTTAATGCATCTGCTAGGCTTATTTTTACTCCGTCTTTATAAGCAACAATAAAAGCAGAGTCGTAACCTTTCTTTTTAGCTTCTTCTAGTCTATTTTTAATTTGCTCATAACTAGACTCATTTGCATAAAAATATTTATATAATTTTCCTGATTGTTCTCTGTCGATTGGAGATAGCCCTTTAAAATTTGATGCTTTTGTTTCTAGTTTTTTACTACTAGCTGAAATTTGCACTTTAAAAATTACACCTTTATTATTTGATACAATTTCTGAAGTTGTTTTCTCATTGACTACTTCAGTTTTAGAAGCGTCTTTTTTTGGAGCTTCTTCATAAGTTGAACTAGTAGAATTGAAAAAATCTTTTTTATAGCTCAATATAGCATCTGCGATTGCTTGAGCAATTTCATTTTGACCTTTATCAGAATTTAAATAAGTTCCCTCTTCGACATTAGTAACAAATCCTGTTTCAATTAAAACGCTTGGCATGTAAGATGCATCTAAAACCCACAATGGTTGTTGTTTAACACCTCTACTCTTTCTTCCTAATTTATCGGTAAAGTTTGATTCAATTCTAGAGGCTAATTCGATACTTTGATATAAATATTCTTCTTGTAAAATTTTAAGCCCAATTAATGATTCTGGTTTATTAGGATCAAAACCATTATATTTTTCTTGATAATCTTTTTCTAAGAAAATTACCGAGTTTTCACTTTTAGCAACATCAAAGTTTAAATTAGTACGCGACATTCCCATAACAAATGTCTCAGTACCATAAGGTGCGAAATTTTTACCCGCAGAATTACAGTGAATAGAAACAAATAAGTCGGCATCATTTCTATTTGCAATATTTGCTCTTTCTGTTAATTCTACAAAAACATCTGTCTTTCTTGTAAAAACAAGCGTAACATCTTTTTCTCTATCTAAAATGTTACCAACTTTTTTTGTAATTTCTAAAGCAATATTTTTTTCAAGAAAGCCATGTGCATTTTTACCTGTATCTTTTCCTCCATGCCCAGCATCTAAAACAACTTTAAACTTAGATTTTTGAGCATACGCTAAATTTTGAATTTGTAGTAAACTTAAAATAATTAGTAATAACGAAAAGTTTTTTAATTTCATAATTTATGGTATAGCGTTATAATTTTATTAATTCTTTATTTTTGCCAAAAAATATATGTAAGTTTGACACTTCAAAAAGTGAGCCAAATTTTTACAAAAATACTATTAATAGGATTGCGTAACAAGTTATTTTATATCGTTTTATTAGCAATTTTTCTAACAATTGGAAAAAATGCTGTTTATGGGCAAGAAATTAAACAAACAGATAGTTTACACTTAAATGTAAATGAAACTGCTAATTTAGCTATTGCCGATACTATAAAAACAGATAGTATAAAGCCTAGAAAAAGTACTTTAGAAGGAATTGCTAAAAGAAAAGCTAAAGATTACGAGAAATTTGATCGAAAAAAGAAGCAACTTACTTTATACAATGAAGCTGAACTTTATTACACTGACATAGAATTAAAATCGGGAATTATTGTTCTAGATTATGATAAAAATGAAGTTTATGCTGGTAGAATAAAAGATAGTTTAGGAAATTATACACAATATCCAGTTTTTAAGCAAGGTAGTAATGAAGTACAACCAGACTCAATTCGGTTTAACTTTAAAACAAAAAAAGCATTAGTTTGGAACTCAAGAACCAAGCAAGGAGAGATGAATATAAAAGCAGAAATTTCTAAAAGAGAAAATGATTCTGTTTATTTCTTAAAAAATGCCCGAATAACAACTTCAAAAAATATTGATGATCCTGAATATTATTTTTTAGTTAGAAAAGTAAAATTTGTACCCAAAAAGAAGGTTGTAGCTGGTTTAACTAATATGGTTATTGCGGATGTTCCTACTCCTATTGGTTTACCTTTTGCATATTTTCCTATGACTGATGAAAGTACATCAGGTTTTATTATCCCTACACCAGGACAGTCGAATAGACAAGGGTATTTTTTACAAAATGGTGGTTATTATTTTGCACTAAGCGATTATTATGATCTTGCTGTTTTAGGGGATTATTATACCAATGGTAGTTATGGTCTACGTTTTGAAAGTAATTATGCGAAACGCTACAAATTTAATGGTCGAATGAATTTTAGATTTGAAAACAATATTCAAAGTGAAAGAGGTTTGCCAGATTATGTAAGATCAAAACAATACAACATTCAATGGAGTCACAGTCAAGATGCAAAAGCAGCTGCTAATTCTAGATTTTCTGCTTCAGTAAACTTGGGAAGTAGTCAATATTATAGGCAATCTGTTAATTTATCGAATGTTAGTTCGAGTTTAAATAACAACTTGAGTTCTTCGGTTTCTTATTCTAAAACATTCCAAACAGTTCCTCAAGTAAACTTCTCACTTTCTGCAACACATAACCAAAATACAAATACTGAATTAATTAATATGACATTACCTACGCTACAAGCTAGTGTAGACCGTATATTTCCTTTTGCTCCAAAAGATGGCGTTAAAAAAGGATTTATCAAAAATATTAACCTTCAGTATAATTTAAGAGGTGAAAATAGAATTACAACTTATGATTCTTTATTCTTTAAACCACAAATGTTTAGAGATGCCAAAACTGGTTTTCAACACACTATTCCATTAAGTACTAATTTTAAAATTTTCAAATATTTTAGTGTTTCTGCTAGTGCCAATTATAATGAAGTTTGGACTTTTAACACTGTAAAAAAATATTATAGTCCTATTGAAAATAAAGTTGTAACGGAAGATGAAAAAGGTTTCGAAGCTTTCAGGACTTATAATTTCACAACGGGTATTGGAACTACAATTTACGGTACTTTTAACTTTGGAGAAGATAAAAAAATACAAGCCATTCGTCATGTAATGCGTCCTAATGTCTCATGGAGTTACACACCAAGCTTCGACCAATATTATGATAGTTACGCTATTGATGCTACTGGAACTACTATGCAAGAATATACACGTTTTGAAAACGGATTATTTGGTGCTCCAGGAAGAGCATATGCACAAAATGTAGGATTATCGTTAAGTAATACTTTTGAAGCAAAAGTTAGAGATGATGAAAGTAAAACGGACGAACCTAAAAAGGTTATGCTGTTAAACAACTTAAACTTTCAAACCAGTTACAATTTAGCCGCAGATTCACTTGCTTTAGCTCCACTTAGAGTTAGTGGTGGAACACAGTTTTTTAAACAAAAGATGAATGTAAATTTCGCTACAACTTTAGATCCGTATGCAATTGATAATTCTGGAAAAAGAATTGATGTTTTTAACATTGATAATGGAGGAAGCTTATTTAGAATGACAAGCGCAAACATGACCATCAATTACTCTTTTTCTAGTACAGATTTAGATAAATCTAAAGATTCTAAAGATAATCAAACAGCACAAAATGGTGGTAGAACTGACGATTTATTTGGTTCAGGAACAGATTTAAGTGATAACAGAAAGAGTTTATTTAACGATGATAACAAAGAAGATGGAACTGCCACTGATATGGAATGGTACAACTTTAAACTTCCATGGGATTTAAGACTTGCTTATTCTGTAACTTATAACAACAGTAACCGACAAAAAGAAATTTCTTCGCAATCGTTAATGGCTTCAGGAAATGTTGAACTAGCCCCAAGATGGAAAGTTGGAATATCATCTGGTTACGATTTTAAACAAAAAGGTGTTACTTTTACTCAACTGCGTTTTGAAAGAGATTTAGAAAGTTGGCGAATGAGTTTTAACTGGGTTCCTTATGGTACAAATAGTTATTGGGGATTCTTTATTGGAATTCGCTCTTCTATGCTGAGTGATATTAAATGGGAAAAACGAAAATTACCAGATAGAGTATTTAGATAAAATAAAAAAGCTTTCATAATGAAAGCTCTTTTTATTTATTATCTAGTCGATCTTTTACAAATTCAATTTGAGTTTTACCGTGTGGTTTTGGTTTACCGTCTTCGCCTAAATTCACCATTGTTATGTTATCTATAGTAATAATTGATTCTCTAGTCATCATATTACGTACTTCACTTTTTAGTACTAATGATGTTTTACCAAACTTTACAACATCGATACCAATTTCTATTACATCGCCTTGTTTTGCTGCACTCATAAAATTAATCTCACTCATATACTTAGTAACAACTTTAGAATTTTCCAATTGAACAATCGAATACAAAGCAGCTTCTTCGTCTATCCAAGCCAATAATTTACCACCGAATAACGTTCCGTTGGCATTCAAATCTTCAGGTTTTACCCATTTTCTAGTGTGAAATCTCATATCTTTCAAATTTTTCTTAAAGATAAAAAAATGATTTTTTTTAAATTATGTAACTACAATTGTTTTATCGATAACAACATTACTTTTCCCTATTCTTTAGAACAGTTACAACATCATTTAGTTGAAAACCTTTCGCTTGCAATAAAATCAAATAGTGAAATAATAAATCGGCACTTTCGGATAGGAACAAATCGTCGTTATTATCTTTGGCTTCAATGACAACTTCTACGGCTTCTTCTCCTACTTTTTGTGCTATTTTATTAATTCCTTTTGCAAATAAGGAAGCTACATAACTCTTTTCAGCGTCTGCATTTTTTTTGCGTTTTGCAATCGTATTTTCTAATTTTGACAAAAAACCAAATTCTTGATTATTAGATTCTTGCCAACACGTATCTAAACCTGTGTGACAAGTTGGGCCAGCGGGTTTTACTTTCACTAAAAGCGTATCGTTATCACAATCTTCTTTAATGGAAATTAGTTCTAAGAAGTTGCCACTTTCCTCGCCTTTTGTCCACAATCGGTTTTTAGTTCGACTGAAGAAGGTTACTTTTTTAGTTGCTAATGTTTGGTCTAAAGCTTCTTGGTTCATGTAACCCAACATTAAAACATTTTTCGTTTCGTTGTCTTGAATGATAGCTGGGATTAGGTTGTCTGCGGTTTTATTAAAATTTACTTTCATATTTAGTTATTTTTTTGACCACATAGAAACATATGTTTTATCTTTAAAATTGTTAGTCGTTGTACTTTTCAGAGGATTGATAGCTATGTCTAAATACAATGCTATAATTAACTCTCAAAAATGATTTTCTATGTTTCTATGTGGTTTAATCGTATTATAATCTTACTGAGATATTTTGATTTTTTAAGAACTGTTTCAATTCAGGAATTTCGATTTCTTGATAATGAAAAACACTTGCTGCTAAAGCGGCATCGGCATATCCTTCAATAAATGTATCGGCAAAATGTTGCATAGTTCCAGCGCCACCAGAAGCAATAATCGGAATGTTTACTATTTTAGATAATTTCGCTAAAGCCGCATTGGTAAAGCCATTTTTAGTACCATCGTTATTCATAGAAGTAAATAAAATTTCACCCGCGCCTCTTTTTTCTACTTCTTTTGCCCAATCAAATAATTTAATTTCCGTAGGAACTTTACCACCAACTAAATACACAATCCATTCGCCATCAATTTCTTTAGCATCAATAGCAACAACCACACATTGACTACCGTATTTAGAAGCTATTTGATTTATTAAATCTGGATTTTTTACAGCAGAAGAATTAATGGAAATTTTATCAGCTCCATTGCGAAGTAAAACATCTACATCTTCTACTGACGAAATGCCGCCACCAACCGTAAACGGAATGTTTATTGTTGCCGCTACTTTTCGAACCAAATCGATAAGTGTTGCTCTACGCTCTTCAGTTGCCGAAATGTCTAAAAAAACCAATTCATCGGCACCGGTTGCAGCGTATTTCTTTGCTAATTCAACAGGATCACCAGCGTCTTTTAAATCAATAAAATTCACACCTTTTACTGTTCTACCATTTTTAATATCCAAACATGGAATTATTCGTTTTGTTAGCATTTTTTAGTTGTTTAAAATGTAATTTTCCAATTGTTTTAAGCTTATTCTGTTTTCATAAATAGCCTTTCCAATTATAGTTCCCTCACAACCTAATTCAGCTAGCTTAGGAAGCTCATCAAAAGTGGAGATTCCACCAGAAGCAATTAATTTAATGTTTGGAGTTTGTTCCAAAATTTTACGATACAATTCAAAACTTGGACCTTGTAACATACCGTCTTTTGAAATATCAGTACAAATAACGTATTGAACTCCTTCTTCTTGATAGTTTTTAATAAATGGAATCAAATCGGATGTTGATTCTTCTAACCATCCAGAAATGGCAACTTTTTCATTCTTAGTATCAGCACCTAAAATAATTTTATTGACACCATATTGTTTAATCCAACTTTTAAAAAGATCAGAATTTTTAATTGCAATACTTCCTCCAGTAATTTGATTAGCACCACATTCAAAAGCAATCTTTAAATCGGCATCCGATTTTAAACCACCTCCAAAGTCTATATTTAAACTAGTTTTAGAGGCAATTTGTTCCAATACTTTATAATTCACAATTTGACTTGATTTTGCACCATCTAAATCAACCAAATGCAAATACTGAATTCCATGTGCTTCAAATGATTTCGCCACTTCAAGCGGATTTTCGTTGTATATTTTCTTTGTTTCATAATCACCTTTGGAAAGTCGGACGCATTTTCCTTCGATGATGTCTATGGCTGGGATTATTCTCATTTTTTTTAGGTTTTGGGTAATTGTTAATAGGTTATAGGTTGAGAAAGTTTTTCAAAATTTGTTCTCCGAAGATGCCACTCTTTTCTGGGTGAAATTGTACTCCGAAGAAGTTATCACGTTGTAAAGCAGTGCTGTATTCTTTTTCATAATGCGTGTTAGCAATGGTGTTTTCTGACAATGACGCATAATAACTGTGCACCAAATACATGAATTCGTTTTCTTTAATTCCTGAGAATAATGGCGATTTCAAATCAAAAATCGTATTCCAACCCATTTGTGGGACTTTCACTTCGTTTGAAAACTTCACTACATTAACATCAAAAATTCCTAAACCATTGGTATTGCCTTCTTCCGAATGTTTACACATCAATTGCATGCCCAAACAAATTCCTAAAACGGGTTGTTTCAGTGTTGGAATCAATATATCTAAACCACTATCCACCAACATTTTCATAGCACTACTCGCCTCGCCTACACCAGGAAAAATGACTTTATCTGCAGATTTTATGGTATTCCAATCATTAGTAACAATTCCTTCAAAACCAAGTCGTTCTAAAGCGAATAAAACACTTTGAACATTTCCAGCTCCGTAATCTATTATTGCTATTTTCATTATAACATTCCTTTTGTTGAAGGTAAAATCATTTTTTCTGTATCGCGTTTTACAGCAACTTTTATAGCTTTTGCGAAGGCTTTGAAAATCGCTTCAATTTTGTGGTGTTCGTTTGTGCCTTCTGCTTTGATATTTAGATTCGCTTTTGCACCATCGGTGAACGATTTGAAGAAATGAAAAAACATTTCGGTTGGCATTTGACCAATCATTTCACGTTTGAATTCTGCTTCCCAAACCAACCAATTTCTTCCTCCAAAATCAATCGCTACTTGTGCTAAACAATCGTCCATTGGTAAACAAAATCCGTAGCGTTCGATGCCTAATTTGTTGCCTAAAGCTTTTGCGAAAACTTCGCCTAATGCAATTGCTGTATCTTCAATTGTGTGGTGTTCGTCAACTTCTAAATCGCCTTTCACTTGAATTTCTAAGTCCATTTGTCCGTGGCGAGCAATTTGGTCCAACATGTGATCGAAAAAGGAAATTCCGGTGTTGATGTTGCTTTTTCCTGTTCCGTCTAAATTTAAAGTGATAGCGATATCGGTTTCATTTGTTGTTCTCGAAATCGAAGCTGTTCTTTCCTTCAATTTTAGAAACTCGTAAATCTTTTGCCAATCATTGGTTTGTAGAGCAATTACATTTTGGAGTTCTTCCAATGAAGTCGCAATTTCGTTTCCTCCCAAATTCTCTTCGTTTTTAATGAAAATTGCTTTCGAACCTAAGTTTTTAGCCAATTCAACATCGGTAATTCTATCGCCAATTACATAAGAATTCTCCAAATCGTATTCCGGATTGTTCAAATACTTGGTTAACATTCCTGTTCTAGGCTTTCTGGTTGGAGCGTTTTCTTCTGGAAAACTTCTGTCTATAAAAATTTCATCGAATGTTACTCCTTCATTTTCAAATGCTTTCAGGATGAAATTTTGGGTTGGCCAAAACGTTTCTTCCGGAAAACTCTCGGTTCCTAAACCATCTTGATTAGTTACCATAACCAATTCAAAATCCAATTCCTTGACAATTTTACTCAAGAATTGAAATACTTTTGGATAGAATTCTAATTTGGTTAAACTGTCTAATTGATAATTTTCTGGTTCTAAAACTAAAGTTCCATCTCTATCTACAAATAATACTTTTTTCGGCATTGTTGAAGGTTTTTAATAATTCGATAATTTGTTCGGTTTCTTCTTTAGTTCCAATACTAATTCGTAAACAATTTTCGCATAAAGGTTGGTTGCTTCTGTTTCGAACCACTACTCCATTTTCGATAAATTGTTGGTATCTAAAATTCGCATCATCCACTTTAATTAAAATAAAATTGGCATCTGATGGATATATTTTTTCAACAAATAGGCATTTTGAAAGTGCTTCGATGAGTTTATTTCGCTCCACCAATATTTTTCTAACTTGCGTTGGCATCGTACTTTGCAACAATTTTTTGACAGCAGTTTCTTGTGACAAACCGTTAATGTTGTAAGGTGGCTTAATTTTATTCAAAACTGCAATAATTTCTCTAGATGCATACAAAATTCCAATACGTAAACCGGCCATTGCATAGGCTTTTGACAACGTTTGGGTGATAATCAAATTAGGAAAATCTTTCAAAACACTTAACCAACTTTCGTCTTTTGAGAAATCGATATATGCTTCATCAATTACCACCAACCCTTTGAATTGATTCAGAATTTTAATTACCGATGAATCCGTAAAAGAATTTCCTGTTGGGTTGTTAGGCGAACACAAAAAGATGATTTTCGTATTGTTATCCACAGCATTTATAATGGCTTCTACATTCGGTTGAAATTCCTCATTTAGTAATACTTCACGATTTTCAATAGCATTGATGTTGGCTAAAACTCCATACATTCCATACGTTGGCGGTAAAGTGATGATATTATCGCGATTTGGTTCACAGAAAGCTCTTAAAATCAAATCTAAAACTTCATCACTTCCATTTCCTAAAAGAATATTTTCTTTAGATACATTATTTCTATCTGCAATTATTGCTTTCAATTCTTTCTGTTGCGGATCTGGATAACGATTCATACCGTTTGAGAACGGATTTTCATTAGCATCTAAATAGATCATTGGTTTTGTGAACTGTTCAAATTCATCGCGTGCTGAGGAATATGGACTCAGTTTTTTTACGTTTTCTCTAATTATATTTTCTAAATTCATAACTTTTATTTTAGTCTTAATGAAACAGCATTTTTGTGTGCTTGTAAACCTTCGGCTTCTGCCATGATTTCTATTGCTTTTCCGATGTTTTGAATTCCTTCATTTGATATTTTTTGAAAGGTCATTGCTTTCAAGAAACTATCTAAATTTACACCACTATAGCTTTTAGAATAACCATTTGTAGGCAATGTGTGATTGGTTCCAGAAGCATAATCGCCAGCGCTTTCTGGAGTATAATTTCCAATAAAAATCGAACCTGCATTTTGAATTCCGTCAACGAAATAATCTTCGTTTTTAGAACATACAATAAAATGTTCTGGTCCGTACTCATTAATTAATGATAAAGCCGTTTTTTCGGTTTCAACAAAGATTAATTTGGAATTATTAATAGCCACTTGCGCGATTTCTTGTCTTGGAAGAACTTTCAATTGTTTATAAATTTCTTCTTCCACATCGTTTAAAATGTTTTTATTGGTAGTAACCAAAATCACTTGGCTGTCTTTTCCGTGTTCAGCTTGACTTAATAAATCGGAAGCTACGAAACTTGGAATTGCCGTTTCATCAGCGTAAACTAATAATTCACTTGGGCCTGCTGGCATATCAATTGCAACTCCATTTTGAGAAGCAAATTGTTTTGCAATCGTTACAAATTGATTTCCTGGTCCGAAAATTTTGTAGACTTGTGGAATGGTTTCTGTTCCGAATGTCATACTTGCAATTGCTTGAATTCCGCCTACTTTATAAATTTTGGTTACACCACATAAATCAGCAGCATATAGAATTGCAGAATTAATTTTTCCATTTTTATCAGAAGGCGAACACAATATAATTTCTTTACAACCTGCTAATTTTGCTGGAACTGCCAACATTAAAACCGTTGAAAACAAGGGAGCTGTTCCGCCTGGAATGTATAAACCAACTTTTTGAATTGGTCTTTTTTCTTGCCAACACGTAACTCCGATAGTCGTTTCAACTATAATTTTATCTGTTTTTTGAGCAGCGTGAAATTGTTCAATATTTGATTTGGCTAATTGAATGGCTTCTTTTAGTTCCGTTGAAACTTCATTTTTAGCAATTTCAATTTCCTCTTGTGTAACTTGGATATTTTCTAAAGTAACGCCATCAAAGAGGGAAGCATATTTTGCAATAGCTTTGTCTCCTTTTTGTTGTACTTCTTTAAAAATTTGCTTCACCGTTTCTTCTACTTCTGAGAAAGTTTGCGTTGGTCTTTTACAAATTTCTGACCAAGTTTCGGGTTGTGGGTTGTATATTTTTTTCATGATTCTTTTGTCTATTTTCTATTCTCTATTTTCTTTTTACAAGACCATTTTTTCAATTGGGCAAACCAAAATGCCTTCAGCTCCAGCTTCTTTTAATTGGTCGATGACTTCCCAAAATTTATCTTCATCAATTACGGAATGTACACTACTCCAACCCTCTTCAGCTAATGGCATCACGGTTGGGCTTTTTAATACGGGAAGAATTTTACTGATTTCTGAAATTTTATCATTGGGAACATTCATTAAAATGTATTTCGATTTTCTCGAACGTAAAACGGATTGAATTCGGAACTGAAGTTTTGAAACTAATTGCTTTGCTTTATCCGAAATTCTTGGAGAAACAGCCAGAACGGCTTCACTTTTTAGAATTACTTCGACTTCTTTTAATCCGTTTTTGAATAACGTACTTCCACTAGAAACAATATCTACAATAGCATCTGAAAGTCCAATGTTTGGAGCAATTTCTACAGAACCTGAGATTTGGTGAATGTCTACGGAAATTCCTTTAGAAGAAAAATAATCTACTACGGTTTTTGGATAAGAAGTAGCTACTCGTAATCCGTTTAAATCTTGAATGGAATTGTAGTTGAAATTCTTTGGAACCGCTACCGAAACTTTGCATTTTGAAAATCCTAATTTCTCAGCAATTTGAATATTTTGCCCTTTTTCAACTAGAAGATTATCTCCAACAATAGCAATATCAACTACACCATCAATCAAATATTGTGGAATATCCGAGTTTCGTAAATAATACACTTCTAAAGGAAAATTGGATGCGGTAACTTTGAGTTGGTCGTTTCCGTTATAAATTGAAATACCGCAATCTTTTAAGATTTGAATACTTTCATCGTGAAGGCGACCTGCTTTTTGAATAGCAATTTTTAACGTGTTCATTTTAATTTTATTTAATTTTAAAATGAGTACACCAAGAAGTTTTTTAAAAAATGCTTACCAACAAAAAACCCGCTTGATGTACTCAAACGGGTTTATGATTTATATGATTTAATTACATAGCATCATTACTTCGCTTGAGCGGAGGTATGATGATGATGATGTAATTGATTTAAAAACATGATTTCTGTTATTATTTAACTTTGCAAAGTTAACAACTAATTTTTCGAATAAACAAAATGTTTTTGAAATTTTATATTTTGTTTAAGCTACTTGAACACCAAAAAGATGTCCAACAAGCGATGATAATCCCATTGCTATGGTTCCCCAAAAAGTGATACGCAAAATTGCTTTTAAAACATTAGAACCTCCAGTTTTTGCAGCTAGACCGCCCATTATTCCTAAAAATAAAATAGCAAAAACATATAAAGCATATTCTAAATAATCAAACGGAAAAAATAAAACTACTAGTAACGGTAAGACACCACCAACAGTAAATGCTGCTCCTGAAGCTAAGGCTGCTTGCAAAGGATTTGCCTGACTAATTTCGTTTATTCCTAATTCATCGCGAACATGAGCACCTAACGCATCGTGTGCCGTTAATTCTTTAGCAACCAATAACGCAGTCTCTTTTTTTAAACCTCTTTCTTCATAAATAGTTGCTAAACGTTGTAACTCAAGTTCTGGCATTTCTTCTAATTCTTGTTTTTCGCGTTCAATATCTGCTTTTTCTACGTCAGTTTGTGAACTTACCGAAACATATTCACCTGCAGCCATAGATAATGCGCCTGCCACTAAACCTGCTAAAGCGGCTAAAATAATAGGTTCTCGTGTTGCACTTGCAGCGGCTACACCAATTGCAATACTTGCTGTTGAAAGAATACCGTCATTTGCACCTAATACAGCTGCTCTTAACCAATTACTTCTATGAATATAATGGTTGTCAAGATAATTATCTAATTCGTCTTTTTTACTCATAATTTGCTTTTTTAAACAATTTTATGCTTGATTTTAAAACTAGAATCTTTAATTAATTTGAAAAACGCCTTTTGTAAGCACTTCAGAATTTTTATTTACTATCGAGTTAGTTAAAACTTCTGTAAATACTTCATTTTCAATTCCTGTTTTAACTGCAACTTTTTTAAACTCATATCCCGTTGCAGATTTTTTTGCAACTAAATATATGAATTTTTTATCACCTTCTTCAGAAAAAGATTCTGTAGGCAAGGCTAATGCTTTTTTATTACCAAATATAATTTTTGCATCTGCAAACATCCCAACAACTAATTTTTTCTTTAAATCAGCATCCAAATCTCCAAAAACTGGTATTGAACGATCACTTTCATTAATTGCCTTACCAATAGTTTTTATTTTTGATTTATAAATAGTTTCCGTGTTTTCACCAATAGTAAATTGAATTTCTTGTCCTTTTGAAAGTTTTAAAATGTCTTTTTCGAAAACAGCCAAACTTAACAACAAGTTATCATCGTTTACTACTTCAACAATTGTATTTTCAGGAGCAATATAAGCACCAATATTTGCATTTGTTGTAACTACTACTCCATTTATAGGTGAATAAATAGTTACTTGCGAACTCAGTTTAGCTCTACTAATTGCATTAGGATTAATATTGATTAACTGCAATTTTTCTCGTAAAGAATTAGAGCTACTTACAGCTTGCTGGTAATCACTTTCTGCTTTTAAATAGTTCTTTTGAGAAGTAATATTTTCATCGAAAAGTGTTTTTTGACGCAAATATTCTGATTTCAAATAAGCTAACTGTTCTGAAACTTCTAAATAATCTTTTTGAATATCTATAAATTCAGTGTTTTCGATTACTGCAATAGCTTGACCTTTAGAAACTTTTTGTCCGATAATTACTTTTGAAAGTTTAATGTAGCCACCTAAAACAGCCGTAATTTTAGCTTTATCTTTAGCAGGAACATCAATTTTCCCTGAAACTTTTAAAACATCATCAAATTCTTGTTCTTTTGGAGAACCTATTTCCATTTTTGATGTTTCAAACTGCTCTTTTGAAATTATAATAGCATTTGATGATTCATTTTGAGGTTCTTCTGTGTTTGTTTCTTTGCATGAAGTAAATGCAACTAAAACTAAAAATATATAAACTAATTTTTTCATAATCTATTGGTAATTAATAAACTCTATATCTAAAATGGTGTTGTTATATTCTAAAATCGCGTCTAAATAATCAATCTTGATTTGCAATGCGTTTTCCAAACTTTGGATGTATTGAAAGAAATCAATTTCGCCATGTTTGTAACTCATATTGGCAACTTTCAAAATTTCATCGGAGAGCTTTTTACCCGAATTTTCATAGTAATCAATCGTAGTTTTGATTCCTGCTAACTGATTATTTTTTTGAGCAACAAATTGATTTATCTTAGTCAGTTCAGCTTCTTTTTGTTGGTTCCAGCTTTCCTTTTCTAATTGCAACATTTTTGTTTTTTTAGCATTTCCAGAAAAGAATAAAGGTACATTTAAACCTACTTGAAATCCGTAAAGCGAACTTGATAATCCAGTATTTTTACCTTGAAAATATTCAGCAGAAATAGATGGAAACCAAGCTTGTTTTTGTAACTTCAACTGAGAATCATAATTATTTGTAACACTTTCATAATAAGAATTATAAATATTAGTATTTGAATTTTTAATTGAATTGTAATTTAATTCCTTCTCATTTACAAAAACTAATGAATCTGTTTGTAATAACGCTTGTAAAGCATTGTATGAAGCAGCTTTTTCTTTGTCTATTTTTTGTAACTCGGCAGCAATTTTTTGCGATTTTGCCTGTGCAGTAATTTTCTCTAAATAATTGGTTTCACCTAATTCAAATCTTCTATTACTTGCTTTTGAGAAATTTTGATACAAACTATCTAAATATTGATACAATTTCTCTCGATTTTGCCAATACACGATTTCGTAATAATTCTTAGAAACTTTACGATTCAATTTGCTCTTTTCAATTTCTAATGCTTTACTTTCAACCTCATAATCTGATTTTAATAGCTGCTTTTTAGTAAAATAAAGCGAAGGAAAATCAAAATCTTGTTGCACACCAAAAACTTTTAATGGCTCGTTATTAACGGCTAAATTATTTTGATCGTAACTGTAATAAACCGTTGTTTTATCTAGTGTAAAAGCCGTAGTTGCATTTACTTTGGTCTTTTCTAACTTTAATTCTAAAGCTTTAATTTCCTTATTATTTTGATTGGCAAGTTGAATTAAATTCGATAATTCATCCTCTTTTTCCTGACTTTGAGCTGTAATTCCGAAAAATACAAATGCTAAAATTAAAGTTGATGATTTCATTTTTTTGAATTTAATTTTCTTAGTTTCTTTTTCATCTAATAATTTGAATAAAACTGGTAACACAATCATCGTTAATAAGGTAGCTGTAATTAATCCGCCAATTACAACAGTTGCTAACGGTCGTTGCACTTCTGCACCTGCTGAAGCTGAAATCGCCATTGGTAAAAATCCTAATGCAGCAGCTGAAGCTGTTAATAAAACAGGACGCAATCTATCGGTTGTTCCTTTTATGATTAACTCATCTAAAGTCATATCGCCTTGATGATGTTTTAGTTCCTTGAAATGTTCGATTAATACAATTCCGTTTAAAACGGCAATCCCGAAAAGAGCAATAAACCCAACACCTGCTGAAATACTAAAAGGTAAATCGCGAATCCATAAGAATAATATTCCTCCAACAGCCGAAAGTGGAATAGCTGAATAAACCATTGCAGCTTCTTTTATAGAACCAAATGCAAAATGTAATAAAATGAAAATCAACACCAAAGCAATTGGAACGGCTATCATTAATCGGGCTTTTGCACTTTCAAGATTTTTAAATTGTCCGCCATATTCGATATAATAGCCTTCAGGTAAATCTATTTTGCTGTTAACCTTTGCTTTTATATCATCAACAACACTTTGTAAATCGCGGTTTCTAACATTAACTCCTACTACTACTCTACGTTTTGTATCGTCACGAGAAATCTTAGCTGGACCTTTACTGTATTGAATGGTTGCCAATTCGTGAAGCGGAATTTGTTCGCCATTAGGTAACGAAACAAATAAATTTCGTAAATCATCGATAGAAGATCTTTTGCTTTCATTTAAACGAACCACTAAATCGAAACGTTTTTCGCCTTCAAAAACTTGTCCTGCTGATTTTCCTGCAAAACCTAATGCTATAAAGTCATTCAAATCGGAAATATTTAAGCCATAACGGGCAATTTTACTTCTGTTGTAATTAACAGTCATTTGAGGTAAACCTTCTGTTTTTTCAACGATAATATCAGATGCACCTTCAACATTTTTAATGGCACTTTCAATTTCAGTTGCTTTTTGAGCTAAAATATCTAAATCTTCTCCAAATAATTTAATCGCAATATCAGAACGCGTTCCAGAGATTAATTCGTTAAAGCGCATTTCAATTGGCTGTGTAAATTCGATTTCCATGTTTGGAATTTTCTTTTCAATGGCTTCTTTAATCTTATCAGCTAATTCATCTTTAGAATCAGCAGAAACCCAATCGCTTTTTGGTTTCAACTTTACAATAACATCACTTTCCTCCATGCTCATTGGATCCGTTGGTACTTCCGCAGCACCAATTCTACTCACCACTTGTTCTACTTCAGGGAAATTATCTAAAATTGTTTTTTCGATTAAAGTTGTGGTTTCAATAGTTTTACTTAACGAAGTTCCGGTTTTTAAAACAGGTTGGATAACAAAATCACCTTCGTCTAATGTTGGGATAAACTCACCCCCCATAGTTGTAAATAAAATAACAGATCCAATTAACAATCCAAAAGCACTAGCTAAAACTTTTTTTGTGTTTTGTAAAGCCCAGCTAATAACTGGTAAATACCAAGAATTCAATTTATTAATTAATCTATTTGATAAAGAATTCTCTTTTTGCTCTTTAGGTTTTAAGAATAAAGATGAAATCACAGGAACATATGTTAAACAGAATATCATAGCACCTAATAATGCAAAACTAAACGTCATTGCCATAGGTTTGAACATTTTCCCTTCAACGCCTGATAAAGATAAAATCGGAATAAATACAATTAAAATGATTAACTGACCGAAAATGGCAGAATTCATCATTTTAGCAGCACTACTGTAAGTTATTTTATCAATTTCAGTTTGTTTATCTTCTTTAGCTAATTGATTTAATGTAACCGATTTTTGGGTGATTTGGAACGCAATAAATTCAACAATGATAACGGCTCCGTCAATTATAATTCCGAAATCGATAGCACCTAAACTCATTAGATTAGCATCTATTCCGAAAATATTCATGAATGAAATAGCAAATAACAAACATAACGGAATAACTGACGCAACTACTAAACCTGAACGCCAATTTCCCAATAATAAAACCACTACAAAAATCACGATTAAACAACCTAAAATTAGGTTTTCGGCAACAGTAAAAGTAGTTTTTGCAACTAATTCGCCTCTTTCTAAAAACGGATTTATATAAACACCTTGTGGTAATTTCTTTTGTAATTCGGCAACACGTTCTTTAACATCACTTAAAACTTGTTTAGAATTAGCGCCTTTTAGCATCATAATTTGCCCCATTACCTTCTCGCCTTCTCCATTACCAGTAATAGCTCCAAAACGATTAGCATGACCAAATTTTACATCTGCAATATCTTTAACATAAATAGGAACTCCGTTTGTAGTTTTAACAACAATATTATTAATATCTTCAAGATTTTCAACTTTCCCTTCTCCGCGAATAAAATAACTTTCATTTGCTTTCTCTATATAACCACCACCAGCAATACTATTATTTTTCTCAAGTGCTGTAAATAAATCGGAAATTGAAATATTCATTGCTTTTAAAGTTGCCGAATTTACTGCAACTTCATATTGTTTTAAAAAGCCACCCCAAGTATTAATTTCAACTACTCCACTTATTCCAGAAAGATTTCGCTTTACATTCCAATCTTGAATCGTTCTTAAATCGGTAATTGAATATAAATCGGCATATTCAGGTTTTACTTCTAAGGTATATTGATAAATTTCTCCTAAACCTGTTGTAATTGGTCCCATTTCTGGAACACCAAAACCTGAAGGAATTTTTTCTGTTGCCGATTTTATTTTTTCAGCAATTAATTGACGTGGTAAATAAGTTCCTAAATTTTCTTCAAAAACAACAGTAACTACAGAAATACCAAACTTTGAAATGGAACGAATTTCTACAACTCCTGGTAAATTTGCCATTTCTAATTCAACTGGCGCTGTGATATATTGTTCTATATCTTCGGTTGAAAGATTCCTTGATGTGGTGATAACTTGTACCTGATTATTGGTTACATCGGGTACGGCTCCAATAGAAATTTGAAAGACTGAAAAAATACCAAACCCTAAAACTGCTATAGTGAAAAGTATAATTATAAGCTTACTTCTTAAACTAAAGGCAATAATTTTTTCTAACATTTTTATTTAATTAAAAGAATAATAAATAGCATCTATCTTAAAAAGACAAATACAATGAGATAAACGAAAATAATTTCGCTTTTAACTAATTAAATGTTAGGCTATTTTAGGAGGCATCCAAATTGAAATAACCAATTTAGATTTAAAAGATTTGTTGTAAAAAAACTTCTGTTTACAAGTAATTATAGATTTAATTAATTGAATTTGAAGATTTATAAATGAAATAGTAAAAACACTCGTAACATTATCAAATGTTTTGAATGGTAAATTTTGATGCTCTTCTTGATTATTCTCGAATTTTTTAGAATAATGCAGTTTTAAAAACTGAACAAAAGAAATAGAACTTGTGGCAACTTTTTTTTTGATGCTCTTTATAATGTTCTAAAAGATTAGGAACTTTCAATAATTGCCCTATTGATGTGTTCGCACACAAAAAAATAGTAATTAGAAATATGGCAATTATCTTTTTCATTTATAAATTTTAGTAAACTTGCTTTACGAAGTAAAGACTGATATTATTTAGTTCAAAAGTTTACAGAGCAAATTTACAGTAAAAAATCAAAAAATAATCTTAAATTCTACTTAGGATTACTTTTATTAAATGTTAAAGTCACAGCTGTGCCCTTTTCTAAAGCACTATCAATAGCAATTTCAATTTTTAGTAAATCACAAAGTCTTTTTACAATTGAAAGACCAATTCCAGTTCCTTTAATTTCTGGATGACTTGCTGGGTTAGATCTATAAAAAGAAATAAAAATTTTATCTAAATCTTCTTTTGAAATTCCAACACCATTATCTTTAATAACAAATAAAAATTGATGTGCTTCAGCTTTTAAACTTAAATCAATATTTCCTTCATTATTTGAATATTTTATAGAATTGGAAATCAAGTTATTAAATACAATTGACAACAAATAACTATCTGATTTTAAAATACAATCTTGCTGCAAGTCCGTTTTAATTGTAATGTCTTTTTCTTTCAATTGGTTCGAAAAAAGCGAAACAGTATCTAAAACCAATGCATCTAAATAAACTTCTTCGCTTTTAATATTGTGCTTTTGATTTTCAAATCGTGCTAATAATAACAATTCATCAACTAAATTATTGATGCGATCAACTTCTTTAATACAATAATGAATCTTTTCATTATATTCTTCTGAAGTTCTAGGTTTTCTAATTAAAACTTCTAAAGTTCCTTTAATAACAGCAAGTGGTGTTCTTAATTCGTGAGAAGCATCAGAAGTAAACTGTTTTTCTCTTTCTATAGCATTTTCAATTCGATCTAAAAGACTGTTGATATTTTTCGAAAGTGTAAATAATTCGTCTTTATTTTCAGGAAGTGGAATTCTTGTATTTAAATTATCTTTAGTTATTAAACTCGAGGTTTCTATAATTGTACTGATAGGTTTAATACTTTGGCCAGCAAAAAATCTTGCAAATAAATATAATAAAACAACAATTATAGGAAATGTAATAAATAGAATGTTTTTAAGAATTGATACAATTTCAAAATCTTCTAAAGACATGGCAA
>JAIXHM010000012.1 GCA_030145825.1 Flavobacterium sp. | reverse complement strand
AATTGAAACAATGACTAGAATTATCGAAAGTGTTGAACATTCTCCTTTAATTAAAGTTCCGTTAAACGCACCACATATTAGAACAAAGCGCTTTATCACTAAATCGATTTGTTATCATGCCGCAATTATGGCCGATGATATTAATGCAAAAGCAATTACTACTTTAACAAATAGTGGTTATACAGCATTCCAAATTTCTGCTTGGAGACCAAAATCACACATTTTAGTATTTACATCAAATAAATATATCTTAACGCAATTAAACCTATTATGGGGAGTTCGCGCATTTTATTACGATAAATTTGTAAGTACAGATGATACAATCGATGATTTAAATAAAATTTGTGAAGAAAAAGGTTACCTACTAAAAGGAGATATGGTTGTAAATCTTGCAGCGATGCCAATTATGAAAAAAGGTATGGTAAATACACTTCGTATCTCGGAAGTGGAGTAAAAATAATGTTGTCAATCTGAATTTATTTCAGATTCCGAAACTAGTTCGGAATGAAAAAAACATTTAAAAAAAGCCAGCTAAAAGCTGGTTTTTTTTATTCTTTAAACTCAAATTTTAACTGAACCGATATGCTTTTTTGTGTCAGCTCTTTTTCCTTTTTAGATTCGGTATTTAAATTATGCAAGGAAAGTCCGAGTAAACGAACCGAATTTTTCAATCGTTCTTGGTACAGCAATTCTTTACCTACATCAATAATTAGATTTTTGTCGGCTATAAAATAAGGTAAGGTCTTACTTCTTGTTTGCAATGTAAAATCGGAATATTTTAATTTTAAAGTAACTGTTTTCCCAGCAATTTTACTTTTTTGTAAACGCTTTTCGAGTTCATTTGCAATGCTAATTATCTTTTCTTCTAAAAAAATTTCCGAAGTTAAGTTTTCAAAGAAAGTACGCTCAGCACCAACTGATTTTAGTGTCCTATTTGGTTTTACTTGACTGTTGTGAATACCGCGACAAATTTGATAATAATAATGTCCGCTGTTACTAAAATGTTTTTCTAAAAATTCAAGTGGTTTTTGTTTCAAATCGTAACCTGTAAAAATTCCTAATTGGTACATTTTTTCGGCTGTAACTTTTCCTACGCCATAAAATTTTTTAACGTCTAATTTCTCTAGAAATTCTT
This sequence comes from Flavobacterium sp., assembly GCA_030145825.1. Taxonomy (GTDB): domain Bacteria; phylum Bacteroidota; class Bacteroidia; order Flavobacteriales; family Flavobacteriaceae; genus Flavobacterium. The sequence goes on along the minus strand of JAIXHM010000012.1, from coordinate 30,545 downwards.
CGACTTCATTAGGATTCACCGTCTTTTGTCCGTTTGGTTTGTTATAATCGGAAGCAACTTTTGCTACAAATTTATTCACTGAAATTCCTGCAGAAGCTGTTAGTCCTACTTCATCAAAAATACGTTTTCTAATTTCTTGGGCAATTAAAGTAGCGCTTTGTAAGTTCTTTTTATTTTCAGTAACATCTAAATAAGCCTCATCCAACGAGAGTGGTTCAACCAAATCGGTATAATCTAAAAATATTTTCCTAATTTTTTTAGAAATTTCTTTATAACGATCGAACCTTGGTCGCACAAAAATTAATTCGGGACATAAACGTTTTGCCTGAACACCACTCATGGCGCTTTTTATACCAAATTTTCGTGCCTCATAACTCGCTGCCGAAACTACGCCACGAACCTCACTTCCACCAACAGCTAAAGGTTTTCCTTTGAGTTCAGGATTATCCATTTGTTCCACAGATGCATAAAAAGCATCCATATCAATATGAATAATTTTTCTTTGTTTTTCTTCCGAACTCATCTCACAAATTTACTTTATCTTTGGATAAATATCATTAAAATGATTGAAATAGAACGCAAGTTTTTAGTAAACAATAATTCGTTTTTAGACGATTTTAGCCGTAGTAACAGAATTGTTCAAGGTTATTTATCATCTCACCCTGAAAGAACGGTTAGAGTTCGAATAAAGGGCGAAAATGGCTATTTAACCATAAAAGGAAAGAGTGAAGGGTTTTCTCGCTATGAATGGGAAAAAGAAATTGATGCTCTAGAAGCTGATAAATTATTACAACTTTGCGAACCTGGGATTATTGATAAAATTCGTTATGATGTTATTGTAGGAACACATGTTTACGAGGTTGATGTGTTTTATGGTGAAAATGAAGGTTTAATTTTAGCTGAAATTGAATTACAAAGTGAAAACGAAACTTTTGAAAAACCAGAATGGTTAGGAAAAGAAGTGACAGAAGATATTAAATATTACAATTCTTATTTAAGTAAACACCCATATAAAACTTGGTAAAATGAAATACTTTTTTGGAATATTTACAGCTATTTTTTGTGTTTCATGTGTGAACGTTAAGGTAGAAAGTTCAAAAAACGTAACAACAATTGACCCGATAAAAACAAAACACGAAGTTTTCTCTTACAAAGAAGGCGACACAACCTATGTGATGCAAAAATACTTTTTGGTTTTACTAAAAAAAGGACCAAATCGTTCGCAAAGTAAAGACGAAACTGCTGATATTCAAAAAAAACACATGGCTCACATTTCTTGGTTAGCCGAACAAAATTATATTAGTATTGCTGGACCAAGTGAAAATCATGAAACTATTTCTGGATTTTTACTTTTTAATACAGAAACTATGAAACAAGCAGATAGTTTGGCAAAATTAGATCCAGCGGTAAAAGCAGGAAGATTAGAAGTTGAAACTTTACCTTGGTGGGCGGCAAAAGGAAGTAAATTAAAGTAAATTAGGTTTTGTAGCAATCCCTTTTAAGCGGTATGTAATTAAATAGTTGACTATTTCGGTTTCCGAATGTTGACTGATAATTTTTTCGTACCAAATTCGTTTGTCAACATTCTCGAGGTTTACTTCAATAAAAAAATCTAAATCTAAATCTTCTATAATTAAACCTTTTTTTTGTGCTTCATTCAATAGTGACTTTATAATTCCGTTTTTAAAATGCACTCTATTCTCTTCAAAAGATTGCATAACTTTACTTTGGTACTTTTGTAAACTTAAAATAAAAACTGGATCAATTGTTCTTATTATATCAATTGAATAAGAATAAATATTTACAATTTTTTGTAACGGATTTAAATCAATATTTGCATTAATCTTTTCTATTTCAAGTAAAAAGTTTTGCCACAATACATCAACTGCTTCAAACAACAGCGTTTCTTTATTATTAAACAATAAATACAAAGTCTTCTTTGAAATCCCGAGTTTTTCGGCAATATCATCCATAGTAAAATTCTTAACACCGTATTTTAAAAAATAGCCTAGTGCTTCGTTTACTATAAATTCTTTTTTTGATTCTTCCATAATAAAAAAGCCCTACGAAAAGTAGGGCAAAATTTTACTTATTTACTTCCGCCTCCCAGTGCTTTATATAAACTAATAACAGCATTTAATTGTCTGTATTTATTATCAATATAATTAAGTTCGGTGTTTAATGCATTATCCTTTGCTGTTAATACTTCTAAATAATTCACCATACCATATTTTAGTAATTCATCTGAATAATCAGCTGCATTTTTTAAAGCATTTAGTTGTTGCTCTCTTAAAAGCAATTTGTCGCTTTCATTTTCATAGCTTGCTAAAGCATCTGAAACTTCTTTACCAGCCAACAACAGTGTTTGCTCATAAGTTAAATATGCTTTTTGTTGATTTGCTTTAGCTACTTCCAATCGTGTTTTATTTTGACGTTGGTTAAAGATTGGCTGAGTAATACCTGTAATTACATTTGCAAAAATTGAATTAGCCGAAAGCCAATTTTTTAATTCTAAACTTTGAAAACCACCAGTTGCTGTAATAGTCAATGAAGGATAAAAATTACTTCTAGCAACATTTGTTAGCTCAAAAGTATTTCTAAAACTCATTTCAGCTGCAACTACATCTGGTCGGTTGCTTAATAATAAAGCGGGCACACCCGTTTTAATATCTGCCGTAATGTTTTGATCTTTAAAGCTAGTTTTAACAACAGCCCCTGGTTTTTTATTTAGCAATAAATTGAAAGAATTTTCCATTACTTTCAAATTGTATTCTAAATCTTTCAACGTAATTTCTGTTGCCCATTTTTGTGCTTCCGTTTGTTTAACTGCAACTTCATTTACACTTCCAGATTTTTTTAAAGCTGAAATTACTTCAACACTTTGAACACGATTTTCCAAGGTTTGCTTTACTACTTTAATTTGTTCTTCGGTAGCTAACATTTGGTAATAAAGTGATGCTATTCTTGCAATCAAATCTGATTGAACTGCTCTAGTTGCTGCTTCTGTTTGTAAGTAACTTGCTAATGTTGCGCGCTTATTACTTCTAATTTTTCCCCAAATATCAGCCTCCCAACTTAATTTAGAAGACAATTCGTATTGATCGATACTACTAAACAAACGTCCAAATTGACTATTAGCCGATGTTTCTTGATGTGTCCAAGTAGCATTTAATCCTATATTTGGTAAATATCCTGCCTTTCCTTGTTTCATTGTTGCTTCAGCAGCAACCATGTTTTGAATGGCAATTTGAAGATCTAAATTATTTTGAATTCCTTCTTCAATATAACTCTGTAACTGAGCATCAGTGAATAATTCTTTCCAAGAAATCATTCCGATAGATGTACTATCTAAAATTGCTTCTGTTCTATATAAATTCTCGGTTTCTAATTTTGGTTCTTGATAATCTTTGGCCACAAAACACGATTGTAATGTTAGTGAAACTAATACAACCAAAAATCCTATTTTAATTTTTCTGTTTTTCATTTTTATTTGCATTAGTGATTAACTTCTTCGATTGCAGGTTTGCTACTCACTTTTTCTTGTAAATATTGGAACACTACAAATAGAACTGGAATAATTAAAACTCCAATAATAGTTCCAATTAACATTCCACCAATTGCTCCAGTTCCAATTGCTTGGTTTCCTGTTGCTCCTGCACCTCTTGCTAACATTAACGGCATTAACCCTAAAATAAAGGCAAAAGATGTCATCAAAATAGGACGTAAACGCGCAACTGCACCTTGTACTGCCGCTTGAGTTATACTATAACCTTTACGCCTAGCTTCTGCAGCAAACTCAACAATAAGAATCGCATTTTTAGCTAATAATCCAATCAACATGATGAGTGTAATTTGTAAATAAATATTATTACTTACATTAAAAATATTAGCGAAAATATAGGAACCTGCTAAACCAACAGGCAATGATAATAATACAGCAAAAGGCAACATATAACTTTCATATTGAGCTGCTAACAAGAAATATACAAACACCAAACACAACATAAAAATGAATACGGTTTGTCCGCCTGCACTTTTCTCTTCTCGCGTCATTCCTGAATATTCGTAACCATAACCCACAGGAAGGGTTTCTTTTGCCACCTCTTCAAATGCTTTAATTGCTTCACCTGTACTAAATCCTGGAGCTGGTGCTCCCGAAATTTTAACTGAAGTAAACAGGTTAAATCGTGAAATACTTTGTGGTCCAAAAACTTTTTTAAGCGTAACATATTGAGAAATAGGCGCCATTGTTCCACTAGCATTTCGAACCATTACTTTATTTAAAGATTCTGCATTATTTCTAAACTCAGGTTCAGATTGGTACATTACACGATACTGTTTACCAAACTTGTTAAAGTTTGAAGCGTAAACACCACCATAATAGCCTTGCATTGTTCCTAAAATATCGTTTACTGTTAAACCTGATTTTTTAATCAATGGAACATTTAATTCTATTTCGTATTGTGGAAAATTAGGAGAGAAAGAAGTAGCTGCATATTGAATTTCGGGACGACTATTTAAAGCTCCTAAAAATTTTCCTGTTACTTCGTTTAACTCTTGAATAGTCCCTCCTTTTTGATCTTGTAATTGCGCTTCAAAGCCACTACTAAAACCAAAACCTGTTAGTGTAGGTCTAGCAAAATAAATTACTTTAGCATCTTTTACAACGCTTGTTCTTTTGAAAAGCTCTTGAACTACTGCATCTATATGCTGATTGTCTTGTTTTCGTTCAGCCCAAGGTTTTAAACGAACAATAATCATTCCGTAATTACTTCCCGTCCCACTGATTAAACTCCTACCTGAAATACGTAAAATTTTATCGACCTCAGGAATATCTTTAACCGCTTTTTCAATTTGAAGTAAAACTTCTTCGGTTGTTTCTAGTGAGCTTCCCGGAGGAAGTGAAACATCAGACAAAATTCCGCCTGTATCTTCATTAGGTACAAATGCTTTTGGAGTGATGTTCATTAACCAAACAAAAATTCCTACAAATACAGCAATACTAAAAAATGCCAACCATTTTCTTTTTATAAAGAACTCAACCGATTTTTTATATTTATGAGTTGTAGCATCGAATGCAGAATTAAAAGCTTCGTAAAACTTATTTAAAAATCCTTTATGTTTTTTATTTTTATCATGTTCCTTTAAGAAAATAGCACATAATGCAGGCGATAAAGTCAACGCATTAACTGCCGATAAAACAATTGCAACAGCTAATGTTAAACCAAACTGTTTATAGAAAACACCAGCCGAACCACTAATAAATGAAACTGGAATAAATACTGCCGACATTACTAAGGTAATTGAAATGATAGCACCACTAATTTCATTCATAGCGCTATGAGCTGCTTTTTTAGGATTGTGTTCTCCTTGCTCCATTTTTGCATGAACGGCTTCAACTACTACAATGGCATCATCAACAACAATTCCTACTGCTAATACTAATGCAAAAAGAGTAAGCATATTTATGGTAAAACCAAATGCATTTAGGAAGAAAAATGTTCCCATAATTGCAACAGGTACAGAAATAGCAGGGATTAATGTAGAACGCCAATCTTGAAGAAAAACAAATACTACAATAAATACTAAAATAAATGCTTCAAATAATGTATGGATAACTTTTGAAATTGACTCGTCTAAGAAATCATTAGCATTTACTAATGATGTATATTTGACTCCTGAAGGAAAATTCACAGAAGCATCTTCTAAGACTTTTAATGATCCTTCAATTACTTCTTGCGCATTTGAACCTGCTGTTTGCGCAATAGCAACCGCTACTGATTGGTTACCATTTGTTAATGTATTACTTCCATAGTTAACAGCGCCCAATTCGACACGAGCAACATCTTTTAAGCGTAATACTTCTCCATTTTGAGTCGAACGAATTACAATTTCTTCAAATTCTTGTGTGCTTTGTAGCCTTCCTTTATATTTTAGTGTATATTGAAAAGTTTGATTAGCACTTTCTCCTAATTGTCCTGGAGCAGCCTCAATGTTTTGCTCAGCAAGAACACTCATTACATCAGATGGAACTAAACCATAAGATGCCATTACATCTGGTTGAAGCCAAATTCTTAAAGCATAATCTTTTTGTCCAAAAACCATTGCTTCACCTACACCTGGAACCCTTTTAATTTTAGGTAAGATATTAATGTTAGCGTAGTTTTGTAAGAACGTCATGTCGTATTCTTGATTTTCACTATACAAAGAGAAAATTAAAATATTATCACTTTGTCTTTTCATGGTAGTTACACCTGCTTTAGTTACCTCTTGTGGCAATAATGAAGTAGCACGAGAAACACGATTTTGAACATTTACAGCTGCTAAATCAGGATTTGTGCCTAATTTAAAGTAAATATTAATTGCGGCAGAACCATCATTACTTGCAGTAGAAGTCATATACATCATATCTTCAACTCCGTTTATTTGCTCCTCTAATGGTATTACAACCGAGTTCATTACTACTTCGGCACTTGCACCTTGATAATTTGCAGATACCGTTACGGTAGGCGGTGCAATTTCAGGATATTGAGATACAGGCAAAGCAATTAATCCCAATACACCTAATATCACAATGATAATAGAAATCACTGTTGACAAAACAGGTCTGTCAATAAATTTTGAAAACATATCTTAATTGATTAGATCGTTATTTATTATTTTTTAGGATTTAATATTTCCTCATATTTAGTTAAAACTGGTTTAATCTCAGTTCCTTCAGTTAAAATACCTACACCTTCAATGATTAATTGATCGTTAGTAGTTAAACCTTCATCAACTACATAAAAAGAACCTCCTGGAACTTCGCGTACTTTAATTGGCATTGCTTTAACTCTGTTTTCTTTATCTACAACAAAAGCCAAACGTTTATCTTGCATTTCCATAGTTGCTTTTTGAGGAATTACAATTACATCTTTTAAGTTTGTTGGAATTTGAACCATACCTGTATTTCCTGAACGAAGAATCTTTTCAGGATTAGGGAAACTTGCTCTTACATTAAATGAACCCGTTTGCGTATTTGCTTGACCACTAAATGTTTCTATTTTACCCTTTTGATTGTAAACAGTCTCATTACTTAAAACTAAATTTACAGCAGGCATTTGAGCAATTTTATCTTTAAAAGATTTTCCTTCTGAACTCATTAATAAATCTAATTGATCTTTTTCATTTAGTGAAAAATAAGCATACATTGAAGAAATATCTGACACTCTTGTTAATGGCTGAGCGGTTTGACTATTTACATAACTTCCTAATCTATAAGGAATTGTTCCAATAATACCATTAACTGGACTTGTAATTGTTGCGTAGTTAATTTTAGCAATTATACTTTGATAAGTACTTTTTGCACTTGCTAAATTTGCTTTAGCCGTTTGTAATTGTACATCACTAATAATATTTCTTTCAACTAGTGGAATTAATCTTGACACTTCAACCTGAGCAGCATCTACACGAGCTTTGGCTGCTGCTGCATCTTGAGTTGCTGTTTGTGTTTCTAACTTGAATAAAACTTGTCCTTTTTTAACCTCTTGTCCTTCATCGACAAATATTTTTTCGATATACCCATCAACTTTTGGACGAATTTCAATATCTACAACTCCTTCTAATGTAGTTGGATATTCAGCAAGTAAAGTAGCGCTTGTTTTTTCAAGAGGAACTACTTTATAGCTTCCCACAGGTTTGGCTGTTTGTTCGGGATTGTTTTTACAAGAAAACAATACTACTGAGGCAAAAACAACAGTTAAAAATCTCTTTTTCATAGCAATTTTGGTTCGTTATTTAGTTTCTAAATCTTCAATTTTAAGTATTAATTCGTTTATTAAGTTTTCAAAATCATTTACATATTCACGATATAATTCTACTATTTTATGATCTTTTTCATCAATAGCTTTTAAATTATATTTGGTTTCATAAGCTTTAATTCTTTTTATAATATTTTGTTCCGATTTTACAATTTGTAAATGGTTTTTGATGCGTTCAGATAAACTTGTTGGTTTAAAAAACTTTTTTCTTTCACCACAAACTGTATAATAGGTAATTTTATTAGTATCAAGCAATAAATTAACATTAGTAGAAACAGAACTTTTACTTGCTCCAGTTATGCAAACAAGCTCTTCAAAAGTCAAATCTTTTTCTCTAGTATTTAAAATAATTGTAGCAAAAATTCTTGCTGCCAAAGGTGGCATATTGTGATGTTTCTCAAAATGAACACCAAACAACTCAATTATTTCTTCTTTTTCCTTTTCCTTATTTAACATGAGAAATCTGAAATTTTGGCAAAGTTAACAAAAGGTTCGTCTAGTTCGGTAAAAACCGAACTTAATATTTTGTGAAATTTATTTGTTGTGAAATTGAAGTCTTTATTCTTCTATCACTTCTATATTTACATCAATAAAACCTCTAGAAGTGTTATGTGAGATTTCCATGAAAGCTTTTTTAGACAAATCAATCTCGCGCCCTTTTACAAAAGGACCTCTATCGTTTACTGTTACAATTACAGACTTATTATTCTTGGGGTTTGTAATAAGTAATTTGGTGCCAAATTTAAACTTCCTATGCGCAGCAGTATATTTATTATTATCGAATTTTTCGCCACTAGCAGTTTTTCGCCCATTAAATCTATTATGATAATAAGATGCGTGAACATTATTCTTATAAAGTTTTAAAGAATAATTAGAAACTGAATCTACACGGACAGAATCGTTCTTTATAGAATCTAAAAAAGTAGCTTTATTACAATCGCTACAACGTGGCATCGTAATAAAACTACTTGCTAATATAAATACTGCAATTAGATAACCTAATATGCGTTTTATTTTATTCATTTTAACTCATCCACTCTAACCAAGGGATACGAGATAATATTAAAATTAATCCTATTGTATAGAAAACTGCAATTTTTTTAAACTTGCCGTTATTGCTTTCTTCTTTTTTATGTTTAGACCAACCTATTGTAATCAACACTAATGCAATAACATTAATTAATGGATGTTCAAGAGAAGTTAAACGTGCGCTTTTTTCCATGTTCCCTAGTAATGCAATACCTTTAGGTGAAACAAAATAAAGAATTAATCCTAACAATAATTGCAAATGCGATACAATTAATGCAAATAAAGACAAACGTAAATCTTTGTCTTTAAATAATCTCTTTCCTGTTAAACCTGTAATCGCATTTAGCGAAGCAAAAAATAATAATGCCAGAACGATGTAGGCAAAAATTGAATGTGCTGTTTGAATAGCTGTATACATAAATAGTTAGTTTTAGTATATACAAATATATAAAAATAAAAAAGCCTTTTGGTAAAAATTCCAAAAGGCTTTTTGAATAAACTAAACTAGTTTTAGAAATTATAACGAATAGTAAAGTTCCAAGTTCTACCTAAACCAAAGAATCCTGAATTTGTAACATTAATACCATTCCAAGTTGTATCGCCCGAATTTGCTTTATTTGCCGTAGTTAATTCAGATAGATATACCTCATCAAAAACGTTATTCATATTGAAACGGAATCCAACTGAATTCTTTTTGTCTTTTCCTACTAATAATTTATAAGATAAACCAGCATCAACTAAATCATAAGATGGTAATTCTAAATTTTCTTTTCTTGCTGAAACATTTGAATATAACTTATCGTAAGTTCTCCAATCAGCATCTATTGAAAAGTTTTTGAATATTTCATATTTCGCACCTAATCCCCATGTTGTTTGAGCAGCGTCTCCCACTTTTCCTCCATCAACATCAACTTTAGCTACATCTAAAGTGTTTAAATTTTCATCTCTTTTTGTTTGAACAGAATTACCTTTGTATTGCCAATTTCCAAATGAAGCAAACCCTTTAACATCTAGACCTGAAAAAGGTTTAAAAATAAAGTCTAATTCGATACCAGTATGCAATTGCTCATCTGTTTGACTAGAAGTGTAAATTAAATCTCCCTCTGCAACTGGAGTAGTACCAATAACTCCACCTAAATTTGTTATATCAGTTGCAGATAACACCGTTGAATTTGTAATAACACGATTTTTCCATGAAGTTCTATAAACATTAACATTCGCAGAGAACATGTTTGAAGTTAAACTATAACCCGCTTCTAAACCTAAAACATCTTCATTAGAAGTTAAAGGATTCACCGCATTTGTATAATTTAAATATACATTATCGTGATAAGGTTGACGCGAATAAAACCCTGCATTTGCAAAGAAAGCGTGATTTTCTGTAACATTATAAGCAGCACCTCCTTTTACATTAAATCCAAAATTATCAACTTTTTTAGAATCTTTTGCTTCTGGCAAATAATCATAACGATCAAATCTTTGGTGATATTGTTGTGAAGCAGAACCTTGGAAGAAAGCTGAGAATTTATCTGTAGCATATTCTAATTGACCGAAAACTCCACCGTAAGAAATTCTTTCACTATAATCATAATCAATTCTTTGATCTTCTCCTATAGTATTAAACATAGCTTCCCATGGTTTTGCAATACCGTAATCTGTAACTGTATTTGATACAACATTTCCAGAAGGCAAATCGAAGCTGTTTTTAAGCTCTCTTGATTCTGTCCAAGAATTTAATCCTAGAAAATTTGCAACTTGTCTGTAATGTGTTCCATAATAAGAACGAACGTCTAAACCAGCATTAAAAGATAAGTTTTCAGTTAACTTTTTCTTTAAATTAGTTACCATTCCATACCATGAGTGGTTGTTCATTGACGCTCTAATTAAATATGTTCCATTCCCAAACATTCCTTCTCCATTTGCAGTTTGATTGTTAGCATAAATAGCATCAAAATTAATATGTCCATCAGCTGTTCTTACTCTTGAACCGTAATTACCAGTTCCACCACCACTTCCCCAAGAAGCATATAAAACGGTAGAAAGTTGAGTTGTTTCATTAATATTAAAATCCCAGTTTAAGTTAGCTACTGGCTTATGATAGAAATTAGTTCTTTCAGATAAATATTGTCCGTTTAAAGAACCATAATTATCATTATATTTTCTACCATATTGTAAATATTTACTAATAGATTTAGTATAATTTTGATCGTGATATTGAGGAGCGCCAGTTAATAAGAAATTAAAACTATGCTTTTCACTTGGCTTGTAACCAAATGAAATAAAATAGTTTTGACCTTCTCCTTTAGTTCCCATATTGTATCCATCACCTTGCCAATGCGATAACATAACGCTAAAACCAAATCCTTTTTTAGACATTCCTGTATTATAACCAACAGTTGATTTAAAATAATCGTTATTTGCTACTCCCATTGAGGCAAAACCGCCTTGTTTTTTATCGGTTGCTTTAGTTACAAAGTTCACAGTTCCTCCTACTGAAGAAATAGCTAATTTAGAAGATCCTAAACCTCTTTGAATTTGTATAGCATTAGCAATATCAGACATTCCTGACCAGTTTGACCAATACATTTTACCGTCTTCCATTCCATTAATTGGTTGACCATTTAATAAGAATGCTGTATTATCTTGTTGGAAACCACGAACCGTAATTCTAGAATCTCCATAACCACCAGATTGTCCAGCAACATAAACTGAAGGTGTATTAACTAATGCTTGAGTTACATCGGCCGTACCAACTTTAGCTTGAATTTCCGCTGCTTTTACTGTAGAAACAGCGATAGGAGTTTTTCTATCTTTTGCTAAGTCAATAATTCCAGAACCTACAACTACAACGCCTTCTAACTGATTTTCATCAGCTGTTAAATTTACATTTCCTAAGTTAGCACTACCATTAAAAGATACTGTCGATTTTTGAAAGCCTAAATACGTAACAACAACTTCTCCAGCTGTTTTTGTTGTAGTAATTTCAAATTTCCCATCAAAATCTGTTGTAGCACCATCTGTTGTACCTTTCACCACAACATTTGCTCCTGCTAAAGGTTCATTGAATTCCCCATCTAAAATTACTCCAGTAATTTTTGTTTGAGAAAAAACTGTTAAGGATGTTAAAAAGAACAATCCAAATAATAATTTCTTTGTAAAACTTCTCATTTGTCGTTTTTTAAATATTTTTTTGCAAATTTCGAGCAAGTTTAAAAAAGCAACGTTAAGAAAAGATTAACAAAAGAATAAGGTAGAAGAAATATAAAAACTCAGACTTTTTAACGTTTTTTTTAATTATTAGTTGATAAAAAGTCTGAGTTTTTTTTGAATCAATTTTTATTTTGATAGAAAATTACGAAGTAAAAATTCTGTAGAAGCATCATGTGTATTAACTTTTGCCTCATTAATTTCATTTAAGATTGAATTTGCTAATTGTTTTCCTAATTCAACTCCCCATTGGTCATAACTGAAAATATTCCAAATTACACCTTGAACAAAAATCTTGTGTTCATATAATGCAATTAATGAACCTAGGGTTTCTGGAGTTAACGAATCGATCAACAAAGTATTCGTTGGTTTATTTCCTGAAAACACTTTAAATGGTAAAAGATAATCAGCAAAATCACCAGAAATCCCTTGTTTCTCAAATTCAGCTTGTACTTGTTTTTCGGTTTTACCCATTAGTAAAGCTTCGGTTTGAGCGAAAAAGTTTGACATCAATTTATTGTGATGATCTTCATTGCCGTAAAGCGATTTTTTGAAACCAATAAAATCTGTTGGAATCAATTTGGTTCCTTGATGGATTAATTGGAAAAATGCATGTTGTGAATTAGTTCCTGGTTCGCCCCAAATGATAGTTCCCGTTTGATAATTTACTGGATTTCCATCTCTACCAATACTTTTTCCGTTACTTTCCATAATTCCTTGTTGTAAATAAGGAGCTAATTTTTGCAAATATTGGGTATATGGAATTAAAGCTTCTGTTTCTGCACCAAAGAAGTTGTTGTACCAAACGCTTAACAATGCTAAAACAACTGGAATATTCTGTGAAAAATCGGCTATTTTAAAATGTGTATCCATTTTGTTGGCGCCACTTAATAAAGCATCAAAATTGTCATATCCTACACCTAATGCAATAGATAAACCTACAGCGCTCCAAAGCGAAAATCTTCCACCAACCCAGTCCCACATCGGAAAAATATTATCTTCTGCAATACCGAATTCGGTTACTTTTTGAATATTAGTTGAAACTGCAACGAAATGCTTCGCTACATCTTCTTGTTTAGCCGATTTTAAAAACCAACTTCTAATGGTTTCAGCATTAGACAAAGTTTCTTGCGTAGTAAATGTTTTAGATACAATAACAAAAAGAGTCGTTTCTGGATTTAATTTTTTGATTACTTCTTGAACATGATCGCCATCAACATTGGATACGAAATGAACATTTAAGTGATTTTTATAATATTGTAAAGCCTCAACCACCATTGCTGGCCCTAAATCGGATCCACCAATTCCAATATTCACTACATCAGTAAAAGCTTTTCCTGAGTATCCTTTTGCATTTCCTGAAATAATTTTTTCTGAAAAAACTTTAATTTTTTCTTTAACTGCATACACCTCTGGCATTACGTTTTCACCATCAACTAAGACTACTTCGTCTTTTTTAGCGCGCAAAGCGGTGTGTAATACGGCTCTTTTTTCAGTTTGATTTATTTTATCTCCACCAAAATAACTATCTATAGCTGACTTTAATCCAATTTCGTTTGCTAATTCTAAAAGCAAAGCCAATGTTTTTTCATTGATTTTATTCTTCGAATAATCTACTAAAAACTTTTCCCATTTTATATGGAACTTTTCGGCACGATTAGCATCTTCTTGAAACATTTCTTGCATAGACACATTGTACATTTCTTCGAAATGCTCTCTAATTTTTTGCCATGCCACTGTACCCGACGGATTAATAGATTCTAAGCTCATTATTGATTGAATTTAACTTTTAAAATACTATCTAACTCTTTTTTATAAGGTTTTATATACTCCAAATATTTTTTTCTTTCTCCCTCTTCCATAGGTTCAGCATTGGGTAAATTTTGTCTAAAAGGATCTACTTGCACACCATTTTTCCAAAAACGATAACAAACGTGAGGACCTGTAGCTAAACCAGTACTACCAACTTTACCAATAGTTTGTCCTTGAGAAACATATTGTCCTTTTTTAACCAAAATTTTTGACATATGTAAATATTGCGTAGAATAAGTACTGTTGTGGCGAACTTTTACATAATTTCCATTACCAGCAGTATAACCAGTTCTTTCTACCACACCCGCAGCAGTAGTTTTAATTGGCGTTCCGTGAGGTGCCGCATAATCGGTACCATTATGAGCTTTCCATCTTCCTTGAACTGGGTGAAAACGACGTGCAGAAAAACGAGACGAAATTCTAAAAAAGTCTAAAGGTGCTTTTAAAAACATTGATTTTAGTGCTTTACCGTTTTCATCGTAATAACTTTCACCTTTATCTTTTCCTTTTTTATATGGAAATGCGAAATAATCTTTTCCTTTATGTTGAAAATAAGTAGATTCCACTTTTTCAATTCCCACATAAATAGAATCTTCTATATACTTTTCGTATAAAGTAACAGCAAACTTATCTCCTTTCTGAATTTTAAAGAAGTCGATAGAATAGGCATAAACACTGGCTAATTTAGGCGCCAAAGATGCGCTTGCACCTGCTTTATCTAAAGTTTCAGATAATGAACCTTCAATCTCAGCGGCAATGGTTCGTTTCCTAATTGAAGTTGGTTTTTGTTTATTGTGAACTACAACAGAATCTCGTAAATCTATTACAGTATAGTTAATTTTATCTTTTACGTATACAAACGCTTTTAAATTTTTTGGATTTTTTTTATCTAAAAATACCACAAATGGTTTCCCAGCTTTAATTCCTCTAAGATTGAATGAATCTTTAACTTTTTCTGTTAATTGATGCACATTCATACTATCTGGTAAAAAATAATCTTGTAGTAAAGTACCAAAAGTGTCTCCAGAATGAATTGTATCTTCAATTACTTTAAAATCGTTATAAACGAAATCATAATTTTTTACAATAGGTTCTGCTTTTATATCTTCAACATTTCTTTCAACAGGATTTTTTTTATCAGAATTACAACCAATTATTAATAAGGCAAATACAAAAGTTAAATATTTCAATTCTTTTATTTTTAATTTTTTAAACATTTTCTCCCCAACTATCAAGCTCCTCTTTTGTCCAAAGTTCAGGAAAGAATATTCTTCTTTGATACTTTGGCAACATATATTTTTTCCAATCGCTACCACCAGTTGCTTCACCATTACCCGTTTTATCACTTTCAATGTATTTTTTTGCAGCATTAAAATGCCCCATTACCCAAGTAATATTCACCGTTTGATCGTAATGACGCATAGCTTCTACTAAAGCAGGGTTTTTTTGATCATTTTCAGGCAGTTGCTTAAATTTTCTCCAAATATTTATGGTGTTATATTCTTCCATAAAATCTAAAAACTCCTTTTTATATTTCTTTTCAAATTGTTGAATTAAATACGATTTTTCACCCGTTTTATAATCTTTACCTGCGGCTTGCCAATACAAATGTTCAAATGCATGTTCGTATGGTGTATTTCTATCTATTGTAGCTCTAAAACGATAGTCAATTAAGTTAATTAAATCAGTAGAAGCAAATTCAATTAAACGGTATTGAGCACTTTGAAAACCACTAGCTGGCGTGAGAGTATGGCGGAATTTTAAGTATTGTTCTGGCTCCATACCATCTGTCATAATCGTAAAAGAAGTCGTTAACATATCAAAATAACGACTAATTCTTCCCATTTTTTCAGTAAAATATTCTGTTAAAGGCTTTTCTGTATGACACAGTTGATCAATTTCCCATAGTATCATTTTAAATAATAATTCATTTACTTGATGATACATAATGAAAACCATTTCATCTGGCAAAGTTGTTCTTTGTATTTGTAAATTTAGTAAAGCATCGGTTTGAATATAATCCCAATACGTAATGGGTTTCGACCACAAAAGACCTTCTAAATGTGTTTCTGTATTTTGATTAATTTTCTTGAATTTATCTTCAAGTTTATTTATTTGTTCTTGATATTTTACCGAAGTTTCCATTTATTGTGCAATTACTTTGAATGAATTCTTCAATCCTTTAAAAGCATCTAAATCGGCTTTAAGAGAGCCCACTGCCAAACTTGCTTTTAAACGTATTGGAATTCTATTGTCATCATCTGAAATCCAAACCGTTAAGCTTTCTTCTTCTTTAAAAACTCGACCTGCTTGAACGTATGGACGAAATACCATACATGAAATTTTACCAAATTTAGTACTTATATTTTCTCGACCAATAAATTTTAACTTAAACTTGGTGGTTTCATCATCAAAAAACATATCAATATTAACAGATTGTCCAACTTGAAGTTTATCGATTCCTGGATAATTTCTTAGATAATAAAATGAAGAAACAATGTCTTGAACATTTTCAGGGACTGAAAATGTTTTTTCGGTTTTCTTTTTATAGTCTTTTACCAAAACTGTATTTTTATCTTGATTAAAAAAACCTTCTTGATTTTTAGTGTATCCGCCTTCATTAATTTTGCGAACAAATTGATAAGGTTTTCCAGTTTCTTTATCAAAATAACTTTGATAATCGTCTTGGACTTCAAAAAACATTTTTGTCATACCTGTCGTCCAGCCTTTACCCAGAACATGATGTACCTTTTTACTGTTTTTGGTTGCTTCTTTAATTTCTAAAGTAGCATAACCTGCATTAACAAAACCATAATGAATTCTTAGTCGAAACCATTCGCCAGTTGTAAAAACATCTTGTTGACTTACAAAAGAATTGGTAGTAATAAAGATTAATAAGAGTAATGCAATTTTTTTCATGTTTTTTGTTTTTTAGTTAGAAAATTGCAATTTTCGTTCCAAAAATACTAAACAAAAAAACCCAGCCAAAATTAATGACTGAGTTTTTATGCTATTAACCAACCAAAAACTATAAATTATGAAAAACTTATATACAAAATGGAAAATTTTACCTTTCTGTTTTGCGAGTGCAAAGGTACAGCTATTTTGAATATTCTTTAATCAAAATTCAACTTTAACACTTTTAACACAATAAATGTTTTTTTTAGATTGGTTTTATTAACAATTTTCAATAAAACGTTTTTTTTATAATGTACCTCTTAAAGCTTGCTCTCTTTCAATTGACTCAAAAAGGGCTTTAAAGTTACCTGCACCGAATCCACGTGCCCCCATTCTTTGAATAATTTCAAAGAAAAGTGTTGGACGATCTTCAACTGGTTTAGTAAAAATTTGTAATAAGTAACCTTCCTCATCTGCGTCAATCATAATTCCTAATTTTTGCAATTCATTAATATCCTCTTTAAATTTAGACATATGATCTTTTAATCTTTCAGGAATTGCATCATAATAAGCTTGCGGAGGTGTACTTAAAAATTCTACTCCTCTAGAACGCATATCTGCAACTGTTTTAATAATATCATCTGTTGCAACTGCAATATGTTGCACACCTTCGTCTTCATAAAAATCTAAATATTCTTCAATTTGAGAGCGTTTTTTACCATTTGCAGGTTCATTAATTGGAAACTTAATTCTTCCGTTACCATTAGACATTACTTTCGACATTAAAGCAGAATATTCTGTTGTAATTTGTTTGTCATCAAATGAAAGGAAGTTTACAAATCCCATTACATCTTCAAACCATTTAACAGCTTCATTCATTCTGTTCCAACCTGTATTTCCTACCATGTGGTCGATGTATTTTAACCCAACAGGTTCTGGATTATAATCAGATTTCCATTCGCTATAACCTGGCATAAAAATTCCGTTATAGTTTTTACGTTCTACAAAAATAAATACGGTTTCTCCGTAAGCACCATAAATTCCTGCGCGAACTACTTCTCCATCTTCATCTTTCTCTACAACGGGTTCAAAATATGATTTAGCACCACGTTTTGTAGTTTCTTCATAAGATTTACGTGCATCTTCTACCCAAAGGGCAATAACCTTAACTCCATCACCATGTTTTTTTACATGTTCTCCAATAGGTGAATTGCTATTTAATGCTGTAGTTAAAACTAAACGAATTTTATCTTGTTTTAAAACGTAAGAAGCTTTGTCTTTAACTCCAGTTTCCAATCCAGCATACGCTAAAGATTGAAAACCAAATGCTGTTTTGTAAAAATGAGCTGCTTGCTTTGCGTTACCCACATAAAACTCTACGTAATCTGTTCCTAAAAGCGGAAGGAAATCTTGTGCTCCCTCAAATATTTTTTCTAATCCGTATTCTACTGATTTTATTTCTTGTGCCATGATTTTATATTTTTAAAAGGTGAAAAACACCTAGAATGTTGTGTTTATTTTTTTTTTAGTCTAACCAAGATTGATAGTACTTTTCATCGGCAATTTTCATTGCTTCTTCTGTAACCATTAAAGGTTTAAAAGTATCTACCATTACTGCTAATTCTTGTGTATCTACTTTACCAATGCTTCTTTCGGTTGCTCCAGGATGTGGTCCATGAGGAATTCCTGCAGGATGTAATGATATATGCCCAGCTTCAATATCGTTTCTGCTCATAAAATCACCATCTACGTAATACAATACCTCATCGCTATCTATATTGCTGTGGTTGTATGGCGCAGGAATAGCTTGTGGATGATAATCATACAGACGAGGAACAAATGAACAAATGACAAAAGCATCTGTTTCAAAAGTTTGATGTACTGGAGGCGGTTGATGAATTCTTCCTGTTATAGGTTCAAAATCATGAATTGAAAATGCATAAGGATAATTATAACCATCATAACCCACTACGTCAAATGGATGTGAAGCATAAACCATATCGAAAATTTCGTCTTTTTTCTTTATTTTAATTAAGAAATCTCCTTTTTCATCATACGTTTCTAACTCTTCAGGACGACGAATATCTCTTTCACAAAATGGAGCATGTTCTAATAATTGACCAAACCAGTTACGATATCTTTTAGGCGTATAAATTGGTCGGTGTGATTCTACTATAAATAAGCGATTATCTTCTGTGTCGAAATCTATTTTATAAATCATTCCTCGTGGAATAACCAAGTAATCTCCATATTTAAAATCTAAATTTCCTAACATGGTTCTCAATTTTCCAGTTCCTCTATGAATGAAAATTACTTCATCAGAATCGGTATTTTTATAAAAGTATTCTGTAGTAGATTTTTTTGGTGCAGCCAAAACAATGTGACAATCTGAATTAGTTAGAACAATTTTTCTACTTTCTAAAAAATCGTCTTGAGGCGCTACTTGAAAACCTCTTAATCGATAAGACTGAATGTTATTTGCTTTTGCAATTTTTGGTTCTACAGAATATTGTCCTTTGATTTCTTTAACCATTGTAGGACGGTGCTCATGATACATATTGGTTGACATTCCGTCGAAACCGATGGTACCAAAAAGCTGTTCATAATACAAATCTCCGTTTTCTTTGCGGAACTGAATATGACGTTTGTGTGGAATTTTTCCTAGTTTATGATAAATTGGCATAATCTTTTAAGTTTAAAAGTTTAAAAAAATAGTAATAAGTTGTTCTTAAAACTTTTCACATTAATCTAAAAGATATACAACTCATTCAGGATTTCGCTTGATGAGGAATTTTAAATGTGATAATAAACCTTGCCATTTTAGTTGCATCTGTAAATAACTGTTTTATTTATCAATCAGATGGAATTCGCCTGCCAAATTTAATCCATTAATATTTTTTACCAAAGCGCATTTCATATTTACAAATATCGTAAAAAAAATTGAATTTTTTAAAACCAAAATCCAACACTAAACCAAGTGAAATGTTTATGTGTTTCTGGCGACCAAGAATGCTTAATTTCTATAGGCCCAATAATTGACTCCACACCATAACCGATAGCATAACCTGAATAAGTAGGTTTTGTAAACCAATTCTCTGTTGCATTAAAAATTTTATTACCAACATTTGCATAATTAGCAATCACATTGAAATGATGTTTTTTAAATATTCTGTAATCTAAGGTTACTGCTCCTTTTACATAGCTGTCACCTACAATGCTAATGTTGTCGTAGCCATAAAAAGATCTCAAATTATTGACAGGAAAGAATCCGTATCCACCTAAAGCAAAATCAAAAAAATTAGTTGTTTTTTCTCCTACATGAAAACCTCCTTCTGACTGAACTTTTAATGTTATCTTCTTGAAAAATGTTTGAGCAAAGCCCATGTCTGCTTTTGCAATGGTAAACTTTTCAAAATCATTATTATAATCTGAAGAATAAAATAAATACTTTAATTCACCATTAAAATACCAACCTTTTCTTGGAAAGTATTTTTGATCAAATGAATCGAATTTCATGTAGCCAAACAACGATAAATAATCACTATTTTCGAATACGGGTCTAATATTAGCTACAGTTTCTGATTCGATTTTTAATAATTTATGCTCTAAACCAGCTCCTATAGAAAATTTTTGAGCAAATAAAGTTTGAAGATAAGCCTGATTTGTTAAATCTTGATAATCTACATTAATTGAATTTACACCTAAATCACTTAATGTTAGTCCATTATTAAAATCATTTGGTACATTTCTATTAAATTTTTGCATTTTTGAATTAACACCAAAACTCCAATAAAAACCATTATCAATGTAATAATTAAAGTTATAGCGTAAATGGTCGCCTACTACAAAATCGAATGAGAAAACATCATTTTTAGCAATCAAGTTCTTTTTTGTGTAATTTAAAAGTACACCTGTTTTAAATAAATCATCATAGTGAACTCCAAATCGTAAATAGGTATCGTTCTTCTTTTCTGTTAGATGAACGATTAACTTGTCACCATTTTCATTTAAATATTCAAATGCATAATTTATTGCAGAAAAATTTTGTGTAGCATTTAAATTGTTAATTCCTTTTTGTAGATCACGCAAGCTTACTTTTGTATTTTCTTTAATTTTTAATTTCCCCAAAATATAAGCTCTTGTATAATTTTGGTTGCCATTTATTTGAATTTTTTTTATGAAAATTGAATCCTGAAAGTTAGTTACGCCTTCATTTTTATAGTTTATATTTTCAAAATTTTTTAGTTCATCAATATGAGATAATGCTGCTTTAACACCTCTAGGGATAATTTCTTCGCCTTCGTCAAAAGATACCACATTATATCCTTTTATATCAGGTTTAATATATATATCTGTAAGCTTTCTTTTAAATTCCATTTTCTCAATCATTGAGAAATTAGTAATCTGAACTAAAACTCCGGTTGCGCCTTTTAAATCATTTTTATCTTTCAAACCATCTTGTACATCAAACCCAATAATAATATCGGCTCCTTTTGCTCTAACAAGTTCAACAGGATAATTATTCACAACACCACCATCGACTAATAATTTACCATCAATTTCTATTGGATTATATAAAGACGGTATTGCCCCACTAGCAATCATACATTGAGGTAAAATCCCTGATTCCAAAACAACTTCTTTACCTGTTTCTACATCTGTAGCTATACAGAAAAAAGGAATTGGTAAATTTGAAAATTCGTTAACATGATTAACATGCATGGTTAATCTTGTTAAAAGGTTATAATTGTAAAGACCTTTAGAAAGTGCTGTAGGCAAGCCTATTTTAAACTTATCAAACGGAAGGGTTAAAGCATATATTTCATCATTGCGTTTCTCATAAAAAGTTTTAGAATCTCTTGGTGTATAATCTTGAATTAATGCCTCAGTATCAACTTTACTAAAAATTGAATCTAATTGTTTTGCATTATATCCTGAAGCATATAAACCTCCTATAATGGCACCCATACTCGTTCCGCCAATATAATCTACTTTTATACCGAGTGAATCTATAACTTTAAGCACACCAATATGCGCCAAACCCTTTGCACCACCACCACTTAGAACAACTCCAATTTTTGGTTTTTTGGTTTTTAGTTTTAGCGAATCAATGTCTTGTGATAAGCTGATTTGGGGAATCAATAGTAGGCTTACGAACAAGAAAAAATGTTTCATTCCTTTTTAGGATTCAATGTTTTGTAAAATTCGGAAATTTTTTTGGCTTTTGAAAGTCCAATTACTTCAGATATTTCATTTTCTGTTGCATTTTGCAACCTTTTAACACTTTTGAAATGTTTTAGTAACGTTATCATCGTTTTTTCACCAATTCCCGGAATGCTTTCCAACGAATTATTTAACGCCGATTTGCTTCTTTTATCGCGATGATGTTTAATTCCAAAGCGATGCGCTTCGTTTCGTAAATACTGAATTACCTTTAATGTTTCCGATTTTTTATCTAAATACAACGGCACTGGATCTTCCGGATAAAACAATTCTTCAAGTCGTTTTGCAATTCCTATGATGGCAATTTTCCCACGTAATCCTAAATCATCTAAACTTTTTAATGCCGATGATAGTTGGCCTTTTCCTCCGTCAATAATAATTAACTGCGGTAAAGGTTGGTTTTCATCTAGCAATCGTTTGTATCTGCGGTACACAACTTCTTCCATAGAAGCAAAATCATTTGGTCCTTCAACCGTTTTAATATTGAAATGACGGTAGTCTTTTTTACTCGGTTTTCCATCTTTAAAAACCACACAAGCCGAAACCGGATTGGTTCCTTGAATATTGGAATTATCAAAACATTCAATATGTCGCGGTTCTACCGAAAGTCGCAAATCCTTCTTCATTTGCGCCATAATACGATTCGCATGTCGATCGGGATCTACAATTTTTATTTGCTTCAACTGATCCAATCGATAATGCTTAGCATTGCGTTCCGATAAATCGAGAATTTGTTTTTTGTCACCCAATTTAGGAACGGTAACTTTAATATTTTCGCCCAAATCCACTTCAAACGGCACAATAATTTCTCTTGAAAGCAAATGAAAACGCTCTCTCAATTCAACAATTGCTAATTCTAAAAGTTCCTGATCGGTTTCTTCTAATTTCTTTTTCAGTTCCAGAGTATGCGAACGAATAATAGCGCCGTGCGAAATCTGTAAAAAATTCACATACGCC
Organism: Flavobacterium sp.; assembly: GCA_030145825.1. Classification (GTDB taxonomy): domain Bacteria; phylum Bacteroidota; class Bacteroidia; order Flavobacteriales; family Flavobacteriaceae; genus Flavobacterium. The sequence goes on along the minus strand of JAIXHM010000012.1, from coordinate 7,620 downwards.
ATCGTTTCATCAGAAACAATAGAAAACACATCAATATTGGTGATCTTCGGATTTAAAATAGTTGATTTTGCTTGATAGTTTTCTAAAACATCTATTTTATCTTTTATCTTTTGAGCCTCTTCAAACTTCATATCTTCGGCCAATTCCATCATGAGTTTCTTGAAATCTTTCAAACTTTCTTTGAAATTTCCTTTTAAAATTTCGCGAATGGCTTGAATTTGATCTTGATAATTTTGCGCGGTTTGGTAAGCTTCACAAGGTCCTTTACAGTTGCCTATGTGATATTCTAAACACACTTTATATTTTCCCGAATCTATGTTGGCTTTCGACAAATCAAAATTACACGTTCGCAACGGATACAATTCTTTAATCAAATCAAGAAGTGTATGAACGGTTTTTCCACTGGTGTACGGACCAAAATATTCTGAACCGTCTTTAATCATTTTTCGGGTTTGAAACACTCTCGGAAAAGCTTCATTTTTAATACAAATCCACGGATAACTTTTATCATCTTTCAACAATACATTATAGCGCGGTTGTAACTTCTTGATCAAATTGTTTTCTAAAAGCAATGCATCGGTTTCTGTAGGAACTACTATGTGTTTAATGGAAACTATTTTTTTGACTAAAACCGACGTTTTGTAATTATCGTGATGCTTACTGAAATACGATTGAACTCTTTTTTTTAAGTTTTTGGCTTTACCCACATACAAAATTTTCCCGTCTTTATCATAGTATTGATACACTCCGGGACCATCTGGCAATGTTTGTATTTGAAGTTCTAGTGGCGACTGCATTTTATGAAGAAAAGAATGAACAACAAAGATAAAAGAATTGTTTTTTTTATCGGCTATTTTTATATTTTTGGTAACATGAATGAGATAAGACCTTTACACCTTTTTGGTGAGACTATTTTACCCGGAGAAAGCAGAACCATTAGCATGGAAATTGCTAAATTGCATACCATGAACAAGCTAAAAGTTCCTATTATTGTGGAACGTTCTAGGATTCCGGGGCCAACAGTTCTTTTCTCAGCGGGTTTACATGGCGATGAAATTAATGGTACCGAAACTGTGCGCCAGATAATTACAAAAAAGTTGAACAAACCGAAAAAAGGCACTATTATTTGTATTCCTATCATCAATATTTTTGGTTTTGTGAACCAAACACGAGAATTTCCGGACAAGCGCGACTTAAACCGAGTTTTTCCAGGAAGTAAAACAGGATCTTTAGCTAGTCGGTTTGCGTATTATATCGTAAAAGAAATTTTACCAAATGTCAACTATGTTGTTGATTTTCATGCCGGTGGCGCCCAACGTTTTAATGCTTCCCAAATTCGTATTGAACAAGGCAATTCAGAATTAAAAAAATTAGCCGAAGCCTTTCATGCGCCATTTACATTATACTCAAAAAACATTTCAGGTTCTTTTAGAAGTACATGTGATAAATTAGGCGTTAAAATGTTGCTTTTTGAAGGTGGAAAATCACTGGACTTAAATGAAGAAATTACCCAAGAAGCTTTAGAAGGAACCAAACGCTTTTTAGAACATTTAGACATGCTAAATCCGAGAAAAAAAGCATCAGACCCAAAACATACTTCTGTTTATATTGAAAAATCGAATTGGTTACGTGCTAAATATTCAGGTATGTTTCATGGTATCGCAAAAGCCGGATTGTTCGTAAACAAAGGTGATTTATTGGCTACCATTTCAGATCCTTATGGAAAAGTAGAGCATAATGTTAAAGCACCTCATGAAGGTTATTTAATCAATGTAAACCATGCTCCTTTTGTATATCAAGGTGATGCTATTTTTCATATTTCAACTCATTTAGAAAGCTAACATTTATCATTTTTAGAAAAAATTCAAGATTGTACCTTTACAAAAATTTTAGGTATGCAATTTTGGAAAAAACTTACGCAAGAACAGCGTTTACATAGAATTCAACAAGCTTTACAAGAAAATGTCAATTTCTCTAAGGATGCTTCATTAGGCTATCCGGCTTCAAAATTAGACGGAAGAGTTTTTTATGATGATGCTCCTTTTTTGAAAGACGCTCCCACTTTACAAACCTATGTTGCTAACCCAAATAACATTGGTTGTCATACTTTCGGCACATCCGAAAAAGCGTTTAGTGGTACCCAAGAAATCGAAAGAGAAGTACTGAATGTTATTGCAGTCGATATTTTTAAAGCCCAAGAAAATGAATACGACGGCTATATTGCTCCAGGCGGAACAGAAGCCAATATTCAAACTCTGTGGGTTTTTCGCAATTACTTTTTCAACACGTATAATGCAAAACTGAACGAAATTGCCATTTTAGCTTCGGAAGACACACATTATTCTATCCCAAAAGGTTCCAATTTATTACAAGTCGATTGGCTTAAAGTTCCCGTTGATTTTAATACAAGGGAAATCCAAAAAGAACAATTGGGAACCATAGTAGAAACCGCTATCAAAAATGGAAAGAGATATTTCATGGCTGTGGCCAATATGGCGACGACTATGTTTGGTTCAGTTGACAACCCTGATGTTTATACTGATGTTTTAGAAAAATACAACGTTCCATACAAATTACACATTGACGGCGCTTACGGTGGATTTGTGTATCCGTTTAGCAATAAAGAATCTAAAATAAACTTTAGCAATCCCAAGATTAGTTCGATTACCATTGATGCTCATAAAATGCTACAAGCGCCTTATGGAACTGGTGTTTTTATTTGCCGAAAAGGTTTAATTGAAAATGTATTGACCAAAGAAGCCGAATATGTTGAAGGCATGGATTTAACTCTTTGCGGAAGTCGTTCGGGAGCAAATGCAGTTGCCGTTTGGATGATTTTATTCACTTACGGCGCTTACGGCTGGTTTGAAAAAATTAGCGTTTTACAAATGCGTACGCAATTTTTATGTGACGAATTAGACAAACTCAACATTGAATATTTTCGTGAACCTTTTATGAATTTGGTAACCATTCATGCTGAAAACATTCCGCACAAAATAGCTGAAAAATACGATTTAGTTCCCCAGCAACATAACGAACACAACAAATGGTATAAAATTGTCTTAATGGATCACGTAGAAATTGATCATTTAACTACTTTTATAGACGATTTGAAATTGGCTATAAATGGATAAAACAGAAGCAAGAAAAAAGAGCAAAGAAGCAAGAAAGAAACTTTCTACAGAAGAAATTGAAGAAAAGAGTTTGGCAATTGCCAATAATTTGCTTCGATTAGCCACCTTGCCTGAGGCTAGGCAGGTTTGGGACAAAACCTATTACCATATTTTTTTACCCATTGTGGAACATAAAGAAGTGGACACCGAATTTCTTTTGCAAATTTTAGCTGGAAAAGACAAAGAAATTGTGCTTTCAAAAAGCGATTTTGAAACGCGAGAAATGACGCATTTCTTATTGACGGATAACACCAAAATTGTAAAAAACGAATACAATATTCCGGAACCTGTAAATGGTTTACCTGTTCCTACGGAGATGATTGATGTGGTTTTTGTACCGCTTTTAGCGTATGACAAACAAGGAAATCGCGTAGGTTATGGCAAAGGCTTTTACGACAAATTTCTGAGCCAATGCAAACCCGATGTAATTAAAGTTGGGCTTTCTTTTTTTGAACCCGAAGAACAAATTGAAGATGTTATAGAAACCGATGTGAAATTAGATTTTTGTGTGACGAATAAAGAAATTTTTAAGTTTTAAAATCTAAAAGTAACTGTTCCTAATAAGTAACGAGGCACAAGTTGAATACTTGACTTATAATACGCATAATTATTTATAGAAATATAGGTATATTCGTTTTCATTTAATAAGTTATTAAATAGGAATCTATATGAAAATCTGCTTTCTTTAGGTGTATAACTAAAAACCAAATTACTAAAGAAATAAGATTGATTATTCACAAAATAAAGAGAATTATTACTTTCGGCTAAAATAGTTTTTGAAATTTTATAATTCGCATTTAAAAAAGCATCCTTTGCGATGTTTTCTGTTTTTATTCCTTGAAAATCAGATTGAAAATAATTATACGAATATCCAAAATCAAAATTTATTGGCAACTTAAAATAAGTAGTTCCACTGTATTTTATATTGTTTGTAAAACCTTTAGAAGTTATAAAATCAGTTGAATTTATGTTTAAAGGAATGGTTGTCCAACTGTTATTTGTTTCAATTTTAGAAGCTAATTTTACTTTACGAATGTAATTAACAATTGCAAAATTGAAATTATAACTTTCGCTTCCTTTAGTTTGAATATATGAATTGAAGTTAAAATCATTCGTTAAATTGCTTGATGTATTTAAAATAGATTTTGAATTTATATAGAACAAACTTGTATTTATAGAATACCTTTTTTCATCATTATAAAAATAATAATTAAATGATGTTGTAGCGGTTTTTATCGGTTTTTGATAGTTTGTACCAATTAAAAAACTACGATAATCTGTTAACTGAAAATTTGTGGTTAACTGATTAATTTCTGGTAAACTATTATTCTCTGAATAAGAAACTGTAAAATTTCCAAAACCTGTTTTCTTTATATTAAAATAAAGTGATGGGTTGACATAAAAAATATTAGTTTCAGAATTGTTATTATTAAACATTGTATTCTGAAAGTTTACGTTAGCTGTAATATCTATTTTTTTAGAAAAATTATAGCGAAATGTGTTGTCTTGTACTATTGAAAATTGCCTTAGTTCTGAATTGTTTTCATAAGTTGAAATGTTCTGATTTTCTGCAATGAAATCATTTTCAAACTTTTCGTTATTGAATTCAAATTGAAAACTATTTGTGATGTCTAATTTTTTTAATTTGGTAATTAATTTTGATTTATTTCCTATATAAAACAATTTGTTATTAGCCTGTTGCGTAACAATTTCTGAAGTGTTTACATTTAAAAAACTATTTAAATAAGGCGATTCAATACTCGATTTTTCATTTATTTTATCGTTTCCAATATAAAAATAATTATTCAACACTTTATTCTCTGAAACCTGATAAGTGTGATTAAAATGGTTGTAAAAAGTGTAATTATTCGTTTTTGAATGCTGATTTATTTGATCCGAATTAAACAATAAATTATTTGCCGTTTTATTAGGGTTGTTTTTAAAAATAAATAAGTTAGTGATATAATTTTTATCGTTTGGAGTATATTTTAGTTCTAACTCTGTTGATGCTAAGGTTTTTTTATTATTATAAAAATTACTCTCGGTAAACGAAACAGGATTACTTTCTAAATTATAATTGGTCTCGGCAAATGAATTTTGATTTTGATTGTCATTAGCTAAATAAATCACGCCTCGTAAAGAAAGATTTTTTCTAAATTTAGAATTAAAGCTTAAGGAATTTAAAAATGCCTTATTAAAAACACTTTGCGATTTACTAAAAAATTGAATTTCATTATTAGAAATTGTATATAATGATTTTGCTTTGTATTCAAATCTATCGTTACCAAAACTATTTCGGTCAATTACATTAGAATTAATTAAATCGGTAGCTTTTTCACCAAGATTATTATAATCGCCAAAATAGAAAAACTTAATTTTCTTTTTTAGTAATCCTACATTTAAGCTTTCTTTCCAACGATTTTCAGAAACAATACCACTTCCTAAGGTTACATTACCAAACCAAACATTTTGTAAACCCTTTTTAAGTTTAAGGTTTAAAGCTACTTTATCAGAATTGTTTAGTTTTTTAAAAATGGGATTGTCTTCAAAATTATCAAGAATTTGGACTTCATCGAGCACTTTTGCATTTAGATTTTTTGACAATAATTTATAATTTTTATCAAACATATCTTCGCCTTCAATTAAAAGTTTATCAATGGCTTTACCGTGCGCTTTTATAGTACCATCTTTTAAAACTTCAATTCCTGGTAATTTTTTTAAAATATCTTCAACGGTTTGCTCAGTTTTGTTACCAAATGAAGCGACTTTGATACTTGTAGTATCTTGTTCTATTCTTATTTTTTTTCCTGATTCTACAACAACCTCTTGTAAGTTTTCAATTTTATCTTCTAATTGAAAATTAAAAGTGTTATTTGAGTTAAAATCTACTTTTTTAGAAACTTTTTGAAACCCTAAACAAGCCACTTCAATAATTATAGTATTGTTTGTTGGTTTGTAAAAAGAAATAAGATATTCACCATTTTCATTAGTAAAACTATACCCTAAAATATCATCGTTTTCATCTAATACAGAAACAGAAGCACTTTGAATACTTCTGTTTTGTTTATCTGTAATGTTACCCTTTAAAGTTATTTCTTGCGAAAAAGAAAAATTTATAAAAAATAAAAGAATAAAAATAGGAAACTTCATAATATCATTCAAAAGATTCTAAATAATAAGAAGTCATTGGTTCTTTAATTGGTGTCATTCCTGGGTGATCTTTTGCAATAATAATTAAACGATCAAAATCTGATTCAATTTTATTAAGACAATATTCTTTGAAGCCGTCAATATTTAAAAATTTCACTTTTTCACCTTTTGCTTTACGTATTGTATAATTTTGCTTAAAATCAACGGGGAATTTATACGATTTGAATTCCCATTTCAAATACTTTCCTTCATCATAAGCTTCTAAAATTAAACCTGGCAAACCATTTAATTTCCATGGACCAGAATATACAGGTATTGAAGGCGTATACCATGCATAATACGTTCTTCCTCTAAATGTTGTTTCTCCTAATATGCAATCAAAACTTGCAATTTTTTTCTTTTTTTTGGTTATTTTCCAATTAAATTTTGGAAGTTCTTCTTTTATATATACATGTTTTCCGTCATAAATATTGGACCACATTTCTTTTGTGTCATAATTACAAACAACTTGTTCTCCTTGTGTGGTTAAAACCAAACCATTTGTGATACTATTTTTACTACCATCTGCATTTTGGTAGTGATCTTTTGCTCTATCCTTACTAATTGAATTTTCTAGAGAATCTTTTGCGACTACATAATATGATTTATTTTTTGTAAACATGGTGTAGGCATTATAAACCATTCCATTTCCATCACCTACACCTATGGCATCTGTGTATTCATAATATATAATTCCATTTTGGGAATACAATTGATTCACAAGTAAACCAATTAAAACAATTATTACTTTTATTTTCATTTTATAAAATAATTAAAAATTACCCTCATTAAATATGAGGGTAAAAAATTTATGGTCTATTATCACACCATGCTTGGCCCATCGCTGCTGCTTGACCAGAAGTAGTATCATCAGAAGTAGTAAAATAAACTCTTCCTCCTCCTGGACAATTATAATACCATCTTTTTGCAAACATTGTTGTTGACATTAACCCTAAAGCAACAATTAAAACCATTTTTTTCATAAGAATAAAATTTATAGTTAAACAATAGTGTAAAACTAAAAGGTTTTTAAAAGTTGTCTTATGCAAATAACGGGTAATTTTATGCGTTTTTTGCATAACAGCTCATAACTTTAACATTTGTTACAGTTTTTCTATACCAAAAGTTAAAGTTTATATTTTTCTTACAAAAGTCAAAAAAAAAAAATACTTTTGTTACATATCTTGTTAACATTTATAAAAATGTTTCACAAACAACAATTAAAACAACTAAGAAAATCTAAAGGATTCACTCAAGA
>JAIXHM010000011.1 GCA_030145825.1 Flavobacterium sp. | reverse complement strand
CACACCCAACTCCCCCAACAACCCTCACAACATCAAAACTAATCTTAACCTTATATCCTTCAAGATTGTAGTGCCTAATTTTATTCTGGATTTGACATTTATTTCTTGTTCAAAACAAAATATAACAACTAAAGATAACGATTATAAACAAGCCAAAAAGTGGTTTGATGTCGTGATAGATTTGCGTTACAATAATTATTTTAAAATTAAAAATTATGTAGACAGTTTGTCTGTGCTTTCTAAAACGACTAATAAAGATGAAATTCAAAAATTTTATTGGGTAGCAAATGGAATTTACTTACACCGTCTAGGAAATGAAAAAGAATCGTTCAAAAATTATCATCAAGCTTATCAAGAACTTCAAAAAAAGCAAAATGATACGCTTAGTTTTTACACTTTTTCAGGTTTAGGCAATTATTATAAAACAATAGGCGATTATACAAATGCAATTAAGTATTTATTAGATGCTAGAAAAACTGCTGAATTCATTAAAAGTATCGATTATGAAAATGCAATAGATGCTAATTTAGGTCAAGTATATTTTCAAAAAGGAGATGAAAAAAATGCCAAAATTTTATCTCAAAATGTGGTTCAAAATTCGAAAATAAAAACAAACGCGGCTTATTTAATTGCGCAACATACTTTGGCAAATATGTTTGGAATGGCTGGAGATTTTGATAAAGCTTTACAAATTGATGCAGAAGGAATAATGTTATCAGATGCTATAAAATCAAATGATTTAAAAGTCACTTTTTTAGATAATAAAGCAAACTGTTACATGTATTCAAATAGGCTAGACAGTGCTAATTTTTATTTTAATAAATGCTTAGAACTCGACTTAAAAAATAAAAATATAAACCAAATTGCCGATACCTATACAAACCTGGCTCAACTATCTTTATTTAAAAAAGATAATCAAGCATTACTCGAAAATGTAGCCAAAAGTTTAAAAATTTCTCGCGAAAATGATTATAAATATGGAGAGTTAAAGAATTTACAGCTATTAATAGATTTTTATCAATCTCAAAATAATTACAACAAGGCTTTTGAAACAAGTCAGGAATACCAAAAAGTTTACAAACAATATATTTCCGATAAAAGAGAGCTTGCAGAAGCTTCTTATAAAATAACATTTGAAACGGAAAAAAAGGAAAGAATTATTTTAGAAAACGAAATTCAGTTAGACAAATTTAGAAATAGATTATATCTAACCATTTTAATAGCTTTCATTCTAGCAATGTTGGGTTTTCTATTTGTTTACAAACAAAAAATGGCTGCAAAACAACAAGAACAAGAGTTTAAGCTGAATACTGCAATTAAAGAAATTGAAACTCAAAACAAATTACACGAACAACGATTAACCATTTCTAGAGATTTACATGATAATATTGGAGCACAATTAACATTCATTATTTCGTCTATCGATAATATTTATTATGCATTTCCAAATATTACTCAGGAAATAAAAATACAATTAACAAAGATTAGTGATTTTTCAAAAGAAACTATTTCAGAATTAAGAGATACTATTTGGGCACTTAATAAAGATCAATTTACATTAGATAGTTTAAATTCTAGAATATTGAATTTTATTGAAAATGCCAAAAATGTAAAATCTACAATTGATTTTGAAGTTGAAATTGATACTAATAATTCAAACAAAGAAATAGACTCGCTTGTTGGTATAAATTTATATCGATGTGTACAAGAAGCCATAAATAATGCTCTTAAATATTCCGATGCCTCTAAAATTAAGTTTACAATTACAGAGCAAAACAATCATTTAGACATTAAAATCATTGAGAATGGTAAAGGATTTAATATTGATGAAATTGATTTTGGAAACGGATTAATGAACATTAAAAAACGAATGGAAGAAATTAAAGGAGAAGCAATAATTGATTCAAAAATTTCAGAAGGAACAAGTATTATTTTAAAGTATCAATATCAAATAATATGATAAAAGTAGCTATAGTAGATGATAATTCTTTTTTGCAAAAAGCAGTGCAAGACAAACTTACTTTTTTTGATGATTTAGAAGTAAAATTTAAAGTTGCAAACGGATTAGAATTACAGCAAAAATTAGAAAAAAATCATAATATTGATATCATATTAATGGATATCGAAATGCCAATAATGAATGGCATTCAAGCTACTGAGTGGGTTAAAAATAGATTCCCTCAAATAAAAATTATCATGTTAACAGTTTTTGATAACGATGAAAATATTTTTAATTCTATAAAAGCTGGAGCCGATGGTTATTTGTTAAAAGAAATTACGCCGCCCGATTTGCATAAAGCTATTTTAGACACTCTAAAAGGTGGTGCTGTAATGACTCCTTCAATAGCAATTAAAACATTACGATTATTAAGAGAACCTAATTTTATTGATACTCAAATTCCAAAAGAAGAGTTTTCATTATCTGTACGAGAAATTGAAGTATTAGAACAATTAAGTAAAGGTTTAAAGTATGAAGCCATTGCGGCTAATCTATTTTTGTCGGTTGGTACAGTTCGTAAACATATTGAAAATATTTACGGTAAGTTAAGAGTTCATAATAAACTAGAAGCCATTCAAAAAGCAAAGAATAATAAATTGATTTAGTAGATAATACGTATTTTTTCGTATTTCAAAACTGTTTGTTAGAAGATAATTTTATCCTGTAATTCAAACAGTACAATAATGAAAAATCTACTTTTAATTTTTGGAGCATTTTTACTTTTTTCTTGTTCTTCAGATTCTGAAGATAATGGTGGTAATTCTTCAAATACTACTTCTGCACAAGAAACACAACAAGCCAAGCAATTTTACACTTCTAATGGTGCACAATTCAAATTTAGATCGTATTGCCGCCTGAATGATAATGATAACCATCACGGGTCTACAATCATTAAATTAATAGAAGACAATAATAAGATATCCTTTTTAGCACACAATTTTGTTTATGCAGTTTCCTTGCAAACCTATGGTTTTATGACAGATGTTACAGGGGAAGTTGCTTCAAGTGAAGTTGCTGCGAGTACTGGTGGGATTCTTGATTTAAAGGGAGATTTCTATATAAATGATGCTCGACAATTAACTTCTATTTCTTATGTAAACTCTTATGGAATGGGAGCACTTGGAGAAGCAACAGCTAAATATATAAACCATTCATTAGGAACTAATAATGGACCTTATTCACCTTTGGCAACGGGTTATATGTTTTATTTAGGAGATAACTTCTATATGTTGAGTGCTGGTTTGAACTCAAATAGTGGTGCGCCAAGTTTATATTCTCTTAATAATTCCACTTCAACTTGGACTTCACAGCCAGTTCCTGGATTTGTATCCAATACATCAAATGCGTATTGCACAAGTGGTATTTTAAAAGTTGGAAATATGGTGTATTGGAGTTGGATTAGTTATGATACTTCTCTAGATAACGGTAAAATCAATATTATCTCTTTTGATGGAACCAATTTTAGTTCAGTTACAACTTTAACAGGTATTGGAAATGTTGGTTTATCTGGTATCGATAGAAAAAATACGGTTTTTTTAACTGAAAACAGAGCAAATCCTAATCAGCCTTATATGATTATGGCTCGAATTTCAACAGGAACGTACGATGTTTATAAATTTAACGGAAGTGCTATTACAAGTTTTGCGTCAAACATAACAATCTCTCAAGGTTATAAAGATATAGCCATTGTAAACAATGTTATTTACGTATTAGGTAATGATGAAAAACTCTATAAAGTTTCAGGAAGTTCTTTAGTAGCTACCAGTTTCCCTGCAATTGGAAGCGATAGTGTAACCGCAATTGAACCTTCTGCAAACGGACTTTTAGTTTCTGTTCATAAAACCATTAATTCTACTCCACAAGAAAAAGATGTATCAGATGTAATTCTAATTCCAAATAATTAAAAACATGAAAAAAATAATTCTTTTAGCACTTTTAGTAACAGGTTTTACTAATGCACAAATAGCAAAATATAAAGCATCAGATTTTAATGTAACAGCTGATGTAGCAAAATATGAAATGCAAGAATTCTATTTTGATGCCAATTTAAATAAGTACAAAATGGCTAATAAAAAAGTCATATACTTAAATAAAGGTTTGGTAACCAAAATAGAAAATGTGCTAAACTATTTCATGTATATCGAGGCTACAACCAGTTTTGAATACAAAAACGGACAATTGCAAAGCATTAAAATAAGTAGTTCAAATGGTGATACTGATGAAAAACTAACATATAAAAACGGTAAAGTAGTTGAGAAAAACGGAACCGGAAATTCAACATCTAGAAACCTTTATGAATATGATTCAAAAGGAAATTTAGTTAAAGAAACAGCGTATGAAGAAGGCGCTTTGGTAAGAAAAATCACATATAGCAATTATAAAGGATCACAAACCTATTATAAAAAGACAAACAATTGTTATAACGAAACAGAACATGGAACTCACGAAGAATGGTTTGAAAATGGCCGTTTAGTAAACGAAAAATTAGTTTCTGAATATTATAAAGGACAATCTTCATACACTTACGATAAATTAGGAAATGAGCTTTCTCAAACTTCAGAAAGCAAAACTTGGACAAATAATTATGTGTATGATGCTAAAGGAAATGTGTTAAAATCAAGAGTAATTCAACAAGGTTTTGATGGATCGCCAGAAACGAATTATTTCACTTTTGCAAAAATTACTTATACAAATGGAACTTCAGAAGGAAGCACTAATTTTGATTTGAATTTTGTGAAAAAATACGAACCTAAATCGCCTTCTTATGAAGTTTCTTATGAGTTTGATGTTGCTTCAGGGGAAGAATTACTTCAAGCATTAGACGATTTAAAAGCATTAACAATAGCTACTTATCAAATTAAGAAAAATCAAGACAATACTTTTTCGATAAAAGATGCGAAAGGAGAAGAAATAACCAATAGTGTTGATGCAATAAGAAGTAAGAATGATATTTTGGTGTATGATGGTTTGTACAAAACATCAGTATTGTTGAAAAACTACTATAATGATGAGGTAAGAGTAGGGGAATGGTATACTATGGAAGAAATAACTTCTCCTTCAGGTTTGTATTGGATTTTTTCCGAAGCACCAGAGTTTTACATTATTCAAAATGGTGTTTTAGTAGATATGTCATTGTACAAATTAGTAAAAACTCAAAAAGAAGACGAATTTATTGTACAAGAAGCTGGAGTTGATAAATACGTTATTCGCGATTTGAATTCGAAAGGTTTTGAAACATTTTATCCGTTAGAATTTTTAAACAACTAAAGATGAAAAAAGTTGCATTTCTTTTATTGTTTGGCCAAGTTTTTTTTGCTCAAGAGAAGTATCTCGTTTCCGATTTTAATCTGACATCAGATGTTACAAAATATGAAACCGTAGAATACAAATACAGCGAAGCTTCTAACAAATTTGAACCATTAAAAACAGATGTTTTAGAATTTAAAGACGGAAAATTACTTCGAAAAATTCACAAAGAGAACAGTGCTTATGCTGCAATTTATAATAGTAACGAAAGTTATATTTATGATGCTAAAGGTAAATTAGTGAAAATTGAATCTGAAAATAGATATCCAAAATTGATAACTTATAATTCCAAAGGAAAAATAAGCACGATTAAATTAGATAAAGGTTCAGAAACAAGTTCTATAAGTACATTTACTTACGATTCAAAAGGGAATATTGCTAAAATCGTAAAGAAATCAGGCGATTTTATTGAAGAAGAAACCACATTTTCAGACTATAAATCACCAAAAACTTATCATTATGTTTTAAAACAATTTGATTCAAAAAAACCTGAAGTGCAAAAAAAGGAAGAAGTTTGGATTGAAAATGGAACTCAGAAAAAGTTCCAGTATTATGGAGCAAATGGCGATTTGGTTTTTTCACATGAAAACCTTTTGGATTTAAATAACAATATCATTCGAACAACAAATGGAACTAATGTTCAAAACTATTTTTTAGGTTATGATGCAAAAGGTAATGTTTTAAAAATGAGAAGTGGAGACGGAACCGCGCTTATTTCAAAATTTTCAAAAGTTACTTTTAAAGACGGAACTTCTTCGGGCAGTACAGATTTTGCACCTTATTTTACAATTGGTGTTCAAAAACTTGTTTCCGAAATGGATAGGAATAAATACCCAAAAGAAAAATATAAAGTAAATAAAACGAGTCCGACTCATTATGATGTAAAAAACAGTAAAGGAGAATTGGTGCCAATTAATCCTAATGAAAGTTTGATTTTTGAACAAAAAGATATGTTTTTCTATGATTCAAAAACTAATGAAACCATTGTTTTATTTGGATTATTTACTGATGCTTACAAATCAAATGAATGGTATGAAGCGGTTACCTATAATTCTCCAACAGGAAAATACATTGTAGTAAATACCGATTGGAATTTCTTTATTCTTGAAAAAGGAAATGTCGCAGAATCGTCTCAATACAAACTTCACAAAGGGATTGATGGCAACACTTTAGTGATAGCAGAAAATGGTAAAGAAAAATTCTTTGTTCCTCATTTAGATCAAATGCAAGCTTTAGTAATTTATCCATTAGAATTAATTTCAAAATAATGAAACACTATTTTTTACTCTTATTTTCAATTTTAGGATTTTCTCAATCCCAATTTAAAGCTTCCGATTTTGGGTATTCTGATGACGTAGTGAAAGTGGAAGAATCGCTTTATAAATTCGATAAAAATCAAAATAAATTTAGCGTTCAAACATTATACACTACCGAAGTAAAAGATGATTTTTTTCAGAAGCAAATTTTAGAATCCTATTTTGGTGAAAACAAGTTAAAAGGAGAATATAGGTTTCATTACAACGCCGATTCTTCTTTAAAAGAAATCAATTATACACCTTTGGAAGGAAATTTTGGTTATCCAATTAAGTTCATTTTCCAACACGAAAAAGGGAAATTGATAAAAGTAATAGTGGAAAATATGTCGAGCACTTTTTATGAGTACGATAAAATTGGAAATCTAGTAAAAGAATTAGTAAAAGATGCATATGATGAACCTGCTGAAACCATCTTTTACCAAGACTATATTGATAAAAAGAGTTATACCAAAATCAAGAAAAGTAATGATGGTTCTGGAAGCGATTTTACTAAAGAAATTTATAAAAATGGTTTGCTAACAGAAAGCGAATATGTTTCAGATGGTTTTAAAACAATAACTAAATATGAATACGACACGAATAGAAATGTAGTATTGCAAAATTACAACGATAGTTCTAAAATAGTATATAGTTATGAATATGACGTCAAAAAGAATAAAGTTAGAGTTGCAAAATTAAGTCCTGATTTTTCAGAGGATAATTCGTTTACTTTTATAAAAATCACCTATGCCGATGGAACAACTTCTGGAAGTACGGAATTAGATTTAAACTTCATTAAAAAACACGATAAAGCTTTTAGAGAGAAAGATTCTTTAGTACAACAATATCAAAAAGTTGCCTACACTAGAAAAGATTATTTATCAGTTTTAAAAGGCGAAGAAGGTGCAATTGAAATTCAAGATTCGTATGATAACGATTTTGAAAAAGTAGTACAATTAGTAGACACACCAGAACATTCCAGTTTAGTGATTTTTAATGAAGTAGATCAATCCGTACATTTTGTGAGAGGTTTTTATTTAGACGATTTCGCAAAACACGAATGGCATGATGCTGTAAAACTAGAATCACCAACAGGAATCTATTGGGTAAAAAACAATAAGTTTAAAATTTCATTTTATAAAGATGGAAAGTATTTAGAAAGTGGTAATTTTTCTGTTCAAGAAGATAAAAATCCTAAGCATTTGGTAGTAAAATCAGCAGATGGTTCAATTTATCAAATTAAAAATATCGATGCTTCAGAAGTGGGAAGATTGTATCCATTATTTAAAAAATAAAAAATGAAAAGTTTAATAGTTTCAATTATTGCTTTATTCGGATTGAGTTTACAAGCGCAAGAACAATTTCTAACATCGCATTTTAATTTGTCGCCAAGAACAGCAACTCTTCAAAAAGAATTTTTTTATTTTAATCCAGAAACCAATGCGAGAGAATGGTCAAAAACAGAAACTTATACGTTTTACAATCAATATTTAGATTCTGTAATAGTCGATTTGGGCGATGCGAAAGAAATTACAAAATACAATTTCAATATTGATAATTGTTTGGTTTCCAAGATTACCGACTACAAATTAAGCGAAACTCAAGACAAAACCTTATTTTTCTATGATAAAGAATTGCGATTAACAAAATCTCATGATTTTTTTCAAGGCAGATTGTTTTCTGAAACTAAGTATTCCTACGACAAACAAAATCGATTATTAAAATCTATTTGTAAAGAAAAAGAAACGGGTTTTGCAGAAATCACAGAGTTTTCCAATTATATTTCTGATAATAGTTACACAAAAACTTCCTATTACAATCAAGGTAAAAAGAACGATAATTTATCAGTTGAAATTTATAAAAATGGTTTGTTAATGGAAGGAAATTATCAAACTTTCGATTTAAAAAGTAAAGTTGTATATCAGTACGACGAAAAGCGAAATATAATCTCTGAACAAAAAGACAACGAAGCACCAACGTTGTATCAATATGAATATGATACAGAGGGAAATCCAACGAAAATTACAGTTTCAAATGCGGGAAATCCATTTGTAAACTCTGAAATTATTATAAAAAGTACGTATTCTGATTTTAGGTCAAATTAAAAAGTCCCGATTCAATCGGGACTTTCATTATAATTTATTCACTAGCGATGTCCAACCACCACCATTGATGCAGTCAATTCCGTTCTGTTTTAAAATTGAAGTAGCTTGAGCGCTTCGCATTCCTGAACGACAACATGCAATTACTGGTTTGTTCCATTTTTTTATTTCCGAAACTTTTCCATTCAATACTTGTAATGCAATATTTTTTGAACCTGGAATATGTCCTTCAGCAAATTCTTCTGGAGTTCTCACATCAAGAATTATAGCTCCTTTTGCAACATATTCTTGTACATCATTCGTTTTGTTTCCAAAACCTAAAACATCTAAAATTCCCATAGTTAATTATTTTTCTACAAATTTAATGCGGTTTGTGAGTATTGTAAGTAACAAAAGTTACTCAATTAAACAGTCTCGTTTTCACGCATAATTAACTCAATGCCATTGGTAATTAAATGAGCCACTTCTGGACGTTTTATCTTAATGTTTTCTAAATGTAATAACGTTTTTTCTAATAAATCTTCATTGCCTTGTAAATTGGCTATTTCAGCTATCTCAACTGTTAACAACCAATCGTTTGGATGTCCTGAAGAAACCGAAGCAAATGCTTCTTTTAATGTAGTGATAGCAGGCTTTCCTTCTCTAATATTGCGAACACTCAAATAGAGTCTTTCTAATTCTTCTCGTTCAGCCGATTTTTTTTGTTTAATTGTTTGAGAAGATGGAACGTGATTAATCATATCAAAACTATTCACATCCGCAGGACCAGAAAAAGCGGAAATTACTTTTTTACCCACAGCCATATCATAAATTCCCCATTCCGGTTGGAAAAGAACCGTGTCATTATGAGTTACAGTACAATTTTTGAATTTAATCAATAATATTTCGCCTTGTAAATTGCGCGTTCCAGTTACGATTTCACCTACAACTTTGATGTTTCCTTCAAATTCTAAAGTCACTTGTTCTCCTTCGTAAATATCATAAGCACGCAAATCTCTTGGACTCATTTCTTCAATCGCCAAATTGATGCCTTTTAGTTTTCCAATTGGCGAACCAAATCCTTCAGCATGATATTCAGTTCCGTGACCTACTAATTCTTTTTCTCGATGAGAAAGTGCTGTTTTTCCTGTAGTTTGAACATAAACTGGTTTTCCTTCGTCCTCAATAACATTGGTGAAAACACCGGAAATTTGCAAACCAGTACTCAATTCGATAGTTCCTAAAGCTTTTGAATTGATAAGTTTTTGAATGCCCGATAATCCTCCAGTTCGTAACGCCATTTTATTTGCGAATTCTTCTAAAACAGAACTTAAATGTGCAAAATCGGGTGTTACATAAAGTTGAGGTTGCGGTTTTGTAATATCAAAACTCATATCAGCTGCTGAAATATCGTAAGGGATTTTCTTTACATTATCAGTCATGCACCAAGCGCTTTCACCAATTGATGAAAGTAATCCGGCACCATAGATTTTTGGATTGTCAACGGTTCCAATTAATCCGTATTCTACTGTCCACCAATGTAGGTTTCTAATACGAGACATTTCCGATAATTCGCCCATATTATTCTGCAAGAAATCCACTTGTGCTTCCGCTTTCTTAATTTCTTCTTCCGGAGTATCTTCTGCTTCTTTTAAAATTGAAAGCAAACGTATCGCTTCATACAATTCATAATCACGAGCCGATGAAATGGCTTTACAACCAATTTCACCAAAACGTCTTAAATATTCAGCATATTCTGGATTCGCAATAATAGGAGCGTGGCCAGCACCTTCATGAATAATATCGGGAGCTGGAGTGTATTCAATGTGTTCTAATTGACGAATGTCGCAAGCAATAACCAACACATTATAGGCTTGAAATTCCATGAACGCATTTGGTGGAATAAAACCATCAACAGCCACAGCAGCCCAACCAATTTCTTTCAAAATGCGGTTCATGCCGTACATGTTAGGAATATTATCGATTTCTAAACCTGTTTTTTGTAAACCTTCTAAGTATGAACTATGTGCAACTTTTGAAAGATAATCTACATTTTTACGCATAACATAGCGCCAAACCGCTTGGTTAATAGGCGTATAATCTTCATAAACTTGAGGTTTAATGAATTGCTTTAAATGTTTGGGTAATCTGTCAATCAGCGGATTGCTTTCAAAAGATGTATTCATGATTTTAGGTTGTGTTTGCTTTTGTAAAAATACAAAATGTTTGGTTTAAAATAAAAAAGAAACCACAACAAAAGTTGCGGTTCATAATTATTGTTTTTATGAAATTATAAACTGTTAACTCAAGGTTTAAAGACAGTTTACTTTTTTTGCGGCGGATACTGTGCTAAAATTTTAGAGACAAATTCTTTAATTCGGGCATCTTTCTTTTCAGGGTTGGTTGTTAAATATCCAGCACCTTGACCCTGCCAAACTAATTCTTTTGTTTTAGCATCTATTATATCTATGAAAAGAGTTCCTTCTGGAGTTGTAGTTACATTGGTATATCCCATTCCCCAATATGGATTCCAACCCCAGCCAAATCCCATGTTGTTGTAAACATCAACACGTTCTCTTTCTTTTGTAAAAATGCTTATTAAAACATCTGGATTTTCCACTTTTGAAAAACCCTTGGTTGCCATAACTTCATCAATTGCGTATAAAATTCTTTTTTTGTCTAAATCTGATATTTCGGCTTTATCGATACCACTTTTTAAATAAGCAAAAGTTTTGTATGAGTCGAAACTAGCTTTTTTATCATAATCAGCATTTACTCGAACTGAGCTGCATGATGTTAAAGTTACAATAAATAGTAACGAAAGTAATTTAATTGTTTTCATAATTATTTTTGTTAAAAGTTTCAGGTTTCAGGTTTAGAGTTATTACGTAATTTATTTGACTTGAAACTTTAAACTTGAAACTATAATATATTTTCATCAACTATATTAGGGATGGTAACTTTTAATAAAGGTTGCGTCTCCATAGCTCTTTTTATTGCAAAAATTGCTCCTTCGTTTCTTGCCCAACTTCTTCTAGAAATTCCGTTGTTTACATCCCAGAAAAGCATTGATTCTAAGCGTCTTGACGCCTCTTTACTACCATCAAGAAGCATGCCAAATCCTCCGTTTATTACTTCGCCCCAGCCAACGCCACCACCATTGTGGATAGAAACCCAGGTTGCTCCTCTAAAACTATCGCCAATTACGTTGTGAATTGCCATATCTGCCGTAAAACGAGAGCCGTCATAAATATTTGAAGTTTCTCTATAAGGTGAATCTGTCCCCGAAACGTCATGATGGTCGCGACCTAAAACAACCGGACCAATTTCACCTTTTGCAATGGCTTGGTTAAATGCTTCAGCAATTTTGATTCTTCCTTCAGCATCGGCATATAAAATACGAGCTTGTGAACCAACTACCAATTTATTTTGTTGCGCACCTTTAATCCATTGAATGTTATCCGCCATTTGTTGTTGAATTTCAGCTGGAGAGTTTTTCATCATTTCCTCTAAAACAGCGCAAGCTATATTGTCGGTTTTTTGTAAATCTTCCGGATTGTTTGAAGCACAAACCCAACGGAATGGACCAAATCCATAATCGAAACACATTGGTCCCATGATGTCTTGAACATAACTTGGGTATTTAAATTCTCTACCTAGTGTTGGATGGTCATTCATCACATCAGCTCCAGCTCTTGAAGATTCTAATAAAAAAGCATTGCCATAGTCAAAGAAATAAGTTCCTTTTCCCGTGTGTTTATTAATAGCATCTGCATGACGACGTAATGTTTTTTGAACTTCAGCTTTAAATTGTTCAGGATTGTTAGCCATCATTTCGTTCGATTCTTCAAAGGTAAATCCGATAGGGTAGTAGCCACCAGCCCAAGGATTGTGTAAAGAAGTTTGATCGGAACCTAAATCGATATGTAAATTTTCTTGATCAAATTTTTCCCAAACCTCTACCACATTTCCTAAATATGCAATAGAAACTACTTCTTTGTTTTCTAAAGCTTTTTTAGTCCTTGTAACTAATTCGTCGATGTTTTCAATTACTTCATGAATCCAACCTTGTTCGTGACGAATTTTGGTAATTTTAGGATTAACTTCGGCACAAACGGTAACACATCCTGCAATAGTTCCTGCTTTTGGTTGGGCGCCACTCATGCCGCCTAAACCAGAAGTAACAAATAAACTTCCGCTAGGATTTTTCTTTATTTTTCTAAATCCGTTTAAGACAGTGATGGTTGTTCCGTGAACAATTCCTTGCGGACCAATGTACATATAACTTCCGGCAGTCATTTGTCCGTATTGTGTTACACCTAAAGCATTGAATTTTTCCCAATCGTCTGGTTTAGAATAATTAGGAATCATCATTCCGTTTGTAACTACAACTCTTGGCGCTTCTTTGTGCGAAGGAAATAATCCCATGGGATGCCCCGAATACATAACTAATGTTTGTTCATCAGTCATTTCGGCCAAGTATTTCATCGTTAAGCGATATTGTGCCCAGTTTTGAAATACGGCTCCGTTGCCACCATAGGTAATTAATTCGTGTGGGTGTTGCGCCACTGCATAATCTAAATTATTTTGAATCATTAACATAATGGCTTTAGCTTGTAAGCTTTTACCCGGATAATCGTTAATGTTTCTTGCTTTCATTTCGTAATCTGGACGAAGACGGTACATATAAATACGTCCGAACTCATCGAGTTCTTTTTTAAATTCCTCAACTAATTCAGCATGTTGATGGGGTTCGAAATAGCGCAATGCATTTTTTAATGCTAATTTCTTTTCTTCGTCGGTTAAAATTTCTTTTCGTTTTGGCGCATGATTAATATGCGATTCGTAAACTTTTGGTTGCGGTAAAATGGAAGGAATTCCTTCTAATATTTGTTCTTGAAATGTCATGATTTTTGTTTTTCGTTATTTGTTTATCTGTTTATTTGTTGAGTAAATAAACTAGGGGTAACGAATGTCAGACCTATGGTAAGACTTGAAGATTTTGATTCTATAATTTTGTAAATGGATATCCATTTTTAAGTTTGTTGTTTATAGTTTTAATAGAAAGATACTTCGACAAGCTCAGTATGGCAACTTCGACAAGCTCAGTATAGCAACTTCGACAAGCTCAGTTTGACAATTTTGAGAGGCTCAGTTTGACAATTTTGAGAGGCTCAGTATGTCAACTTCGACAAGCTCAGTATGACAATTTCGATAAACTCTTGCATCTTGCATCTTGCATCTTGCATCTTTTCTCTTTATTCTTTTCTCTTTGTTCTTTTCTCTCTTGAAACAGTTCCTGTATTTTTATCAAATCCGTAAGGGCAATGACGACAGCCACTTTTACAACAATAACCTCTTTTTAAGTGGTATTTCTCTGTAAAACACTTGTACCCTTCGGGCGTGTAATAGAAATCTTCGCCTTCCTTTAAATTATTCGGATTTAAATCGTTATTCATCACTACAAATCGACTTAAAAATAGTTATTTTAAGTTTTACAAAAATAAATATTTTTGACCAAGATTACTTCTTTCCTAAGATTAAATAGTTTGTTATGAAGAAATTTAGCAACTTTGTAGTAAATGTTTGTATTAGTTTTTAAATATTTAGTACCAAAAGGCTACAGAGGTATCACTTTGTTTCCGTTTATTTTTTTATTGCGAAAAGAAGATAAACGAAATGCAATACTTCTAAATCATGAAAAAATTCACATCAGACAGCAATTAGAATTGTTGGTTCTTCCTTTTTTTATTTGGTATGGTTTTGAGTTTTTAATAAGATTATTTCAATATAAAAATAGGAAAGAAGCTTATCGAAACATTTCATTTGAACGAGAAGCTTATACAAAAGAAAAAGACCTCGACTATTTAAAGCAGAGGTCTTTTTGGAATTTTTTGAAGTTTGTTTAGTTACTCTTTTGTTCTTTTACAATTTCTTTTATTTGAGAAGCTCTTAGATTTTCTTTTTTAGGTTTAATTTCACCTTTAGGCCTTTCGTTACTTCCAATTTCTTTTAATTTTGCATCGTCTGCTTCTCCTATTTCATTTGGAGCAGATTTTCCAAACTCTAAACTAGAACCATTCCACCACATAGCTTCAGAAACGTCACCTCCTTTAGCATCTTCATTAATTGTTAAGAAACTGTCTAATTTTTCATCGAAATCTTTTGCTAACATTTCTGTTGGAACATTTAAATCATTTGCATTAATTTTTTCTCCTATAGCAATCCAGTAAAAATCTACATTAGAAACACCATTGCCATTTTCTTTTACATAAAAACCATCTTTTGAAACTCTAGAAACATAAACCCCTTTAGATTCTCCCATTGGTGAAACTGTAACAATAATTGGTTTTTTTGCATCAATAGTATTTGAATAGTTTTTATCAAAACTTATAAAAGTTTCTCCATTAGAAAGTTTGCCTGTTCCTTTTGTAGAAAAATCAACAGTTGTTGATGTTGGTACATATGAAACAGATTTGTTTCCATTTTCATCTTTGTCTACAACAGTGTATCCTTTAGTAGAAATTGTATTACCATCTGAATATAAACCAGCAATTTCACCTTTTGAAATTAATCCAAGTTGATTGCCTTTTAAATGTCCACCAAGAAAACCACCATCAATAGCTAATCCAACAGAAGTATTTATTCCGCCAGTGTTTTGAGATGTTCTAAAAGTATTATTTGTATAAGTAGAGTTTCCTAAAACAGATACATTATTACCATTACTTCTTTCATACCCAAGAATACCATAAGTGTTATTTCTGAAATTTAACCCATATACACCTCCAACTACGCGTCCACTATTTGCAAATGTATTACCCGCTACAGCAAAAGAGTAATCTTGAGCAGAATAAGTACCACCATTAAAAAATAAATCTCCGTTTATAGCAGAAGGGAAATCATTTGTAGCTGTTCCCCCTAAAGTAGAACCTAGAATTCCTCTAACAGCAGTTCCTCTTGTTCCTGTCCCTTCATACTCACCTTGGATTGCACCAAAATTTGTATTACCTCCAGAAACTCTACCGTATACACCAGCTCCGTTTTGATCAGTGTATCCATTGATTGCCCAAGGAAAAGCTGGGTTTCCTTCAGAAATACCATTCATTAAATCTCCTGGTAATACAGTTTCAAGACCACCTATAAAGAATTCTCCTAAAGAAGATACACGGGCTGCGTGTAAACCAGATGTTCTAATGTCGAAATTAGTGTTGTCATATGTTCCAATAAAGTGAGTTCCTTGTGTTGCAGGAGTGCCAGTAATTCCAGTAACACCTCCATCAATACCACCATTTCCAATAATAGACCAATCTAATCCACCTGGTGAACCTGCTAAAGATACCCAGCGAGTACCGTCCCAATAATACATTCCAGGTGCAACATTAGTTGGTATCGCACCAGCAGTGTTTGTATTCCATACTAATGTACCTGGTACTAATGCCCCACCTTGAGGATTAACAACAGGTGCTGCCACATTTGTTGCAGTTAAAGCTACTCTTGGAGGTATTAATCCATTTGTAGAAGAGGAAACATCTAGAGCTCCATTTGGAGTAGTAGTTCCTACACCTACTTGAGCAAAACAAGCTAAACCAAAGAGCATGAACATGCTTAGCGTAATATTTTTCATGTTATGAAGTTTTAAATTTGTCAACAAATATATAATTTTGTTGTAAATAATACAAATTCTAAAGAAAATGTTAATACATTGTTTTTTACGATAGTACATCCTTTGATAAGGATAACCTAATAAGCTTATTGATAATAGACAACACATATAATAAAAATAGAACAGATATTCAAATTTTATACTTATGCTAACTTTTTTGAATTAAATAATTAGTGCGACAATAAAAAAGCCAAGTATTTGCTTGGCTTTTTTTGTAATTTTTATTAAAGTGGCTTAATAAACCATTTTTTTGTAAATAACTTTATTATTGTCTAATGTTATCTCTAGGATTAATCCACTATTTGTTTTTAAAATTTCATTTAGTGCAACTGCTTTTGAAGAAAGATTTAGTTTAGTGGTTAGTACTCTTCCTAAAATATCAAAAACTTTTACCGATGCAATATTTTGGTTGTTAGAATGTACCATTAAGTTATTTGTTGTAGAAAGCCAAACACTATCTTGCAACAATTCATTTGAATTTTCACTTAAGTTATTTTTGTAAACTAAATTAAATCTGTTGTTGTATGTTCCTTCATTTGCTTGAAACGAATATGGCATAGTTCTCAAATCATGAACAATGTTGAGTTCTAAATCATGTAAGTATATAGCTTGCGAAGTCGATTCAAATAAACCATCTAAAGCACTAATTGCAATTGAAAAGTTTCCAGATGCAGGAACTTTAAATCCTAATGGAACAATATCGTTATCATCAAAAGGAGTAGGTCTTCCTTGAATTGTAAATCCTTCTTGATCTACCAAAGAATAAATATTTAAATCCATTTTTGTGTCAGTAATGGCATCAAATAAGCGATCTCTGTCATAAGTGGCATCATCAACATAACCTACTAAAGTTCTTGTCGAGGCGTTTGAGGTTGTATTGATAATATCTAACCAAATTCTATGTTTTTCTTCGGCTTCCGTTCTAAAGAACTGAGCATTGTCATACGCTGCACTTCTTAAAGCGTTAGTAAAGTTTACGTTGCTAGGAGTGGCAGCACTGTCTAACATCGAAACAAAGAATCCTTGTCCAGCTCCTATATAACCATTAAATGTGCCAGGCCCTGATGAAGCTCCTAAATTATTATAGGTAATATAATCGCCTATAGTATAGTTGTAAACATAACCATTATAAAAAGGATCAACAATAGCTGATGATGGTAAAGTACCATGTGTCCAAATTTTTATGTAACCATCAATTGATGGGTTTGCTGTTAAGAAATCGATAGCTCGAATTGCTGATGGATAGGGATTACCAATTAAATTCCAATTGTCATCTAAAGCGGTTGCTGGTGTACATGTTGCACAAACTTGGTAGGTAGTGCCAGATGTATAAGAACCTCTTTTTATTTGTGTTGAAATATTTCCATTATTAGGTGTACCTACAAAAGTTGCTGTATAATTTTGAGGAGTAGAAGTATAAGAACTTGGTCCTCTAACTATATATCCTCTTCCAAGCGACATTATCTCATTACCATTTGTCCAATCACCCGAATTTCCTATTCCATTACCCGAAACAGTAGGTCTCCATTTCCAAATTAAATTTGTTGCAGTAGTAGGAGATATTAAACTTGATGCGAATGATGTTACAGGAGATGACCAATATACATAATCTAAACGTTTGATATTTACGTCTCGTTCCATTCTCATAGTACCAGCTCCAGAGTTTGCCACATTGTTTACTTGAACTAAATTTGCTGCATTATCCAAAAATAATTCTCCCGTAGCACTAATATTTACCCAGTCAGTAATGGTAACAGAGTTGTTTGAATTTACGGTTAGCATAGCATTGTTTTGAATGCTCATGTTTAAGCCTAAACCGTTATAACCAGAACCTGAAATAACTGGATCATTTGCTGTATCAGGAATTACTACGCAGTCTGCTGCTGTTGGTCTTCCTGTTGGAGTCCAGTTGTTATTGTTATTCCAATCAGTATTTACAGATCCATTCCAAACTTTAGCGCCATTTACTGTTACAGTTGTATCATCAACTTCTGTAATAGTTCTTCCATCACACAAAGTGTAAGTAATTTCAGCAGTATAGGTGGTAGTGGCTGAAGGACAAACCGTAATTGTTGGTGTTGTACCAACTACAGGTCCCGAAACACCAGCACCTTCATACCATTTTATTGAAGCTATTGAAGAACCATTTGGTACAAAACGCCACGCTTCATTTGTTGCTGTCCAGTTTGGATCTAATACATTTCTTCCTGGAGGTACTGAAGCTTGAGTACCGTTAGCATTTTGAATACCAATTACAGCATTACCATCGTTCCACATTACATCATCTTCTTCTGCAAATCCAGAATAATTTGTTATTCTTTTTTTCTTAACATATACTTCAATTACATTTGAATTTTCATAAAGTACAATCATCCCTGTATAATCATTGGTAGTGTCAGAAGAATACATCGCGACATTATTCCAAGCTACAACTAAGGCCCTACATCCTGATGGTAAAGTAATCAATTCCCATCCAACTTGACCTGAAACAGAAGGATTTATGTCGTGAAATACCCCAAAAATTGCATTTTCAATTAAAGCGGAATGTCCACTAACAGGTAAATTTGCTCCTGTGCCCGAGCCATACATACTCCAGCTACAAGTACCGCCAGGCGAATTATTTGTAGTATCGAAAGTAATTACTCCATTTGAACCAATTAAACATTGCGTATAGGTGTTACCATAAAAACAAAAGTTGAATGGTAGGGTAACAGTGGGTGACCAAACATCGTCAGTATTTACACTTACTGGATTTGCTAATCCTGTAAATGCAAAAGGTGGGTTGTATAAAATAGGCTCAACAATATAACTAGTAGTATCACCTAGATCTAAATAGGTAGCTTCTAAATCTACACATGTAGAAGTATCTGTACAATTAAATGGTGCTGGATCTGCTCCACTTAAACCAAGTCCTCCAGATACAACATTTGGACACCCAGTTTCAACATCACTAACAGCCATTGTTACAAAAGTACCATTCGATGATGTTCCGGTTTGACCGCTATTAGTACAAGTAACTAATAAATGCCATAATACATTTCCACTCGCAGGAGCTGTTGCCGTATAATTAGCATAAGTTCCAGTTGCTGCTCCAGCATTTATCCAAGTTGCACCACCATCAAGACTATATTGCCACTGATAAGTTAAATTTAAAGCTATTTCATAACCAGTTGCCGATACTGTATATGAAGAACCTGGCCAACCTGTATTTGGATTCGTTGTAACAGTTCCGCCAACTGGTGTTCCTGTACAAGGAGATAGCGTACAAGCACCACTATAAGTAATAGCTAATGCAAAACCTGAATAAACTACAGAGCTATCTGAACTGAATCTAATGGTTAGTGTTTGCCCTGGAGCACCAGTATAATTAATGGTACCGCCGCTACTGCCAGAATAAGTGGCTAATAAAG
This sequence comes from Flavobacterium sp., assembly GCA_030145825.1. GTDB lineage: Bacteria > Bacteroidota > Bacteroidia > Flavobacteriales > Flavobacteriaceae > Flavobacterium. Next base: position 12,178 of record JAIXHM010000011.1, on the reverse strand, counting down.
TTCCAGCTGTTCCAGTACCATCATAAATTCTAATATAATCTACACTCTCAGTAACATAATTTCCAGAAATGTTAATTATTCCTGCTGCTCCTGCTTGTAGAACGGTATATCCATCTGAACTATTTGCATAATTTCCGCTAACTCCACCATTATCATATAAAGTTAAATTAGTACCACAAGTCACTGTGTTGTTTCCAGAAGCAGGTACATTTAGAGTAGCAACTGTAGTAAATGTCCCATTTGAGGACGTTGCTGATTGACCACTACTTGTACATGTTACTACTAAATGCCACAGTACTGTTGTACCAATAGTACCTGGTGCTGTTGCTGTATAATTAGAATATGTTGAAGTTGCAGTGCCAGCATTTGTCCATGTACCTCCTCCATTAGTACTGTATTGCCATTGATAAGTCATGCCAGTTGCAAGTGTCATGCCAGTTGCAGAAACGGAATAAGAACTTCCAGGCCCACCAGATGTTGGATTTGTAGTAACTGTTCCGCCAACTGGTGTACCAGTACAAGCAGGAAAACAAGTTCCACTATATGTTACAGATAATGAAAAACCTGAATAAACTACAGAAGAATCTGAATAAAATTGAACAGTAAGTGTTTGTCCTGGTGTTCCAGTATATGTAATTGTTCCTGTTCCTGAATATGATGCAAGTTGAGTTCCACCTGTTCCAATTCCATTATATATTCTAATAAAGTCAACACTTTCTGTTGAATAGGTTCCGTTTATTGTTATCGTAGCTCCCAGTCCAGCTTCTAAAACAGTATAACCATTGGAGCTGTTTGCATAGTCGCTTGATGGTCCTCCATTATCATATAAGGTTATATTTGTTCCACAAGTCACAGTATTACTTCCTGTCGCAGGAACATTTAAGGTGCTAACTGTAGTAAAAGTTCCATTAGAGGATGTTGCACTTTGTCCACTAGAAGTACAAGTTACTACTAAATGCCAAAGTACTGTTGTACCAACAGTACCTGGAGCTGTAGCAATGTAATTAGAATAAGTCGAAGTTGCTGTTCCTGCATTTGTCCATGTACCTCCTCCATTAGTGCTATATTGCCATTGATAAGTCAAACCTGAAGCATTTGTAAAACCTGTTGCAGAAACAGTATATGAAGACCCTGGTGCACCAGAGGTAGGAGATGTAGTAGTGGTTCCTGCAGTTGGTGTACCACTACAAGAAGGTAATGATAAAACTGTTAACTTGTAATCTTCAGCTTCGCCGAAAGATATGCTTGTACAAGGATCTGGATTATTATTGTTCCACCAAGCACGTATCCTCATTCGGTAGTCACCGGCTACTTGACCTCCGGGAACAGCAAAACTACCTGTGTGTCCTGTTGCTGTAGAAGTTGAAGCAAAAACTTTTTCGGTTGTAGCAAATGTTCCGTCGTTGTTCCAATCTACCCAGATGTTAAATCCGTGACTGCCTCCATTGTAAGTTTCTGTAAAACTTATTGAACTTCCAGGATATTGACTTACTGTATGAGTGTTGTAAAAATTACCATATCCTGTACCTGAAAGTCCTCCGCTATTATTAGTTATATTAACTACACCGCCTGTTGTGCTGAAGCTTGAAATATAGTCACTAGTATTAGTAGATGAGGGAGTACAATATGAAGGAGCTGCAGGTTTGTAAACACAAACATTTCCACTCCATCCATTTGTATTAGAATTGGTTCTATTTATTCTTATATAATATGTTGTGTTTGGTGTAACAGTTGTGTTAAGTGTTATAGAAGTATTCCCTCCAGCATTATTACAATCAATTTGTGAAAATCCTGAACAATTTCCACTGTAAATAGAAACTGACCAAGGTCTATTTGTTTCACCTTCTAAAGTTATTGAAGTTGTAGTTGCATCAGTTGTAAATGTAAACCACCCATCTCTATTTGCACTAACTCCATTACATAAAGCTGGATTCGCAGCACCAGTTTGTGTGGTGTTACTTGTAAATGTAAATGAGGTATTGCTACATGAAGTGCCAACAGGAATACTAATAGCATTAGCGCAATTATCATTGGCGCTTTGCGAAAAACCAATATTTGAACTAAAAAGGAATAGAATTGTTAAAACCAAGTAAAGTTTTAACACAGGAGTAGATTTGTAATTTTGATGCATTTTTTATAGTTATTTTGCTTAAATATTATATTTAGTTTAAGTATTTGTTTACAAAAATATAATAATTAACAAAATATGCAAATATTTTTAAATATTTGATGTTTTTTTATGTGTTATTAAAATGTAAAAAACCGTACGAATGGTACGGTTTTCGGTTGTTTTTGTTAATTTTTGTTAAAAAATAATTTTAACTGATTTAGTAATACCAGAATCTAATTTTGCTTTAACAATTAAAGCACTGTTTGATTTAATTAAACTATGAACAGATAAACTATTGTTGTTTACATTATTGTTAGAATATAAAACTCTACCTAAAGTATCAAAAATTGTTACTTCTTCAATTTTATCTAATTGAGACGAAACATTAATAGCTTCATTGGTGTAAACGAAAATATCACCTTTGCTCTCGAAATTATCTGACAATAATGTATTATTGTTAGTAAATCTTAATACAAATCTATTATTGTATCTTCCTGTGTTTGCTCCAAATGTGTAAGGAGCCGATTTAATGTCATGAATTACACCTAATTCTAAATCCTCAAGATAGATCGCTTGTTCACTCAAGAAAATACCATCAACTTTTGTTAGAGCAATTGTATGTAAACCGCTTTGAGAAACCACTATTCCCAATGGTATTTGGTCTTGGTCATCAAAAGGTAAACTTCTTGCCTGAATAGCATACTCTTTGTTGTTAATTAAGGAGTATATTTCAAAATTCGCTTTAGCACCGCCACTAATAGCATCAAATCTGTCGTCAAGACCATTTGTTGCTTCTGAAGCATATCCAACTAAAGCATCGCTCGAACTACTATTTGGTGCCACTAGTTTTAACCAAATTCTATGTTTTTCAATCGCTTCGGGAGTATTAGCACTTCTATAAAATTGATCATTTCTATAAGTGTTAGATCGCATAGAATTATTAAACAAAGCAGTAGAAGTCATAGTAGGAGAGGTGTGTCTCATTAATGTAAAGAAACCTTGACCAGCACCAATATATCCGTCGAACCCTGGCATTGAACCTCCAAAAGCATTGTAAGTTAAATAATCGGAAAGACTATAATTGTAAACATAGTTTTGGTAGAATGGATCTGCTATTGAAGACGATGGATCTATGCCATGCAGCCATATTTTTACAAACTGCTCTAAGTTTGTAGAGTTGGCAGCTAAGAAGGCATCTGCACTTATGGCAGACGGATAAGGATTTCCTAATAAATTCCAATTATCATCATCTTCTGTAACTAGAGTTGTTGTTGGTCCTGCATAAGGTACTCCAGCATAATCACTTCTAGAGATTGTAGTTGTGATGTCACCATTATTGGGTACGCCAGAAAATCTTGTCATGCCAGACAATCCTCTTTTAATGTAGCCTTTTCCAGTAACCATTGCCCCAGATGCTGCTGTCCAGTTTCCAAAATTTCCTGCATAAGTACCTCCGTTGTTTACAGTTGGAATCCAACGGTATCTATAAGTACTTGCTGTTGGTGTTATGTTATTTACACTATAACCAGCTACTGGTGTTGACCAGTAAACATAATCAAGAGTGCTGTTTGTAAAAGCAAATCGATCCATCAATAGAGTTCCTGTATTAGCTACATTGTCTATTTGTATCAAACTTGCTGAATTTTCAACCAAGAATGTTCCGGCAGGAGACACCTCAATAAAGTTTTGAATGGTTAATGTGTTTCCACTCACAACTTGTAAATTTCCGTTGTCTTTTACTTGTAGAGTTTTACCGTAGGCATCATATCCTCCTCCAAATACATGAGAAGGATTTGTTGACGTTACATCTGGAATAATAACACAAGTTGTAATATCTGGGACCGTATTTGGGGACCAATTGTTAGGATCATTCCAATCATTACTATTGGTGCCTTTCCAAACTCTAGATTTATTATCAATAGAAACATTATCACTTACAGAACATCCGTTAGATAGAACAGCACTTGCTGTAAAAGAAAAAGTAGGCAATTCTAATTGTGCTAATGTAGGCTTTACGTAAACGGTAACGGCTGGTGTTAATTCAACATAAGGTATTGTGCAAGCAGCATCTTGATATGCGTCAACAGTTAATCCACTTGACCAATCAAAAGCAGTTGCTAAAGGTCTTGTCCCAAAAAGTTCAATGTCGTCTACTGCTGCACCATCAAACCAATCTCCTGCATAATAGCGTATACGTACTCTTAAGTTTGGTTGATTAATGTAAGCACTCATGTCATATGTATATTCTTGGAAATCTGTACCAATACCTTGATCGACAATAATATCGGGACCTATTAAGCTTGTCCAAGAACCGCCACCATTTGTTGAAACTTCAACTTGCATGTATTCAGTTGCAGGGTTGTTAGTATCAGGGTAATATCTTGAGTAGTACATTCTAAATTTCAAAGTTAGATCTAAGAAAGTATTTGAATTAACTACTGGTGATAATAAAGCATTGTGAATAGTAATTCCATTGGCTCCAATATCTGAAGTGACTAAGGCAAAATAATCTGCTCCAAAATTAGATGAAATTGCTGGGTACCATGAAGATCCATTAGGTATATAGGTACTTGTTTCTATTTGCCAAGCTGATTGTGAATTATATGCTGTACTTGTAATGAAATCATTTGTGAAAACTCCTAGCGTTCCGCTGTCAAAGCCTTCGTCAATTAGATATACTTTTTCAGTGTCACCACTTACTGTGATTGATACTACATTGTTTTCTCCACAAACTTCTGGTGTTGAAGGGGTAAAAGTCATGGTAGGCAATGGTCCTACTTTTGCAACAATTTCAGTTCTTACCAGCGATTCGCAATGTCCATTATCTGCGGTTACCCAATATGATGTGGTTGTTGCTAAACTAGGAGTTGTCCAAGTTCCAGTAGTTGTGGTTGCTATAAGTGATCCTCCTGTCTCAGCATCATACCAATGATATTGTGTAACTCCAGGACTACCAGTCACCGCTAAATCAACAGTTCCAATACCACAAGTTTCTCCATCAGTTACTGTTAAGATATTTGCGTCGCAAGATTGAATTACTGTGAATAAATAGTCTTCTGCTTCTCCATATTCATAAAGCGTAGTATTAGCACCTCCACAACCTGCATTTAAAAAAACTGTGTAATTAGTAAATTGCGTACAGCTATCAAAATGGTTTGCAAAATCGCCATAGTACTCTAAAGCTGGATTGTCACATGCTGCCCCCATCGCATTATAGTTTCCGTATGCGTTGTAGGTTCTAATTCTCATTCTGTAATCACCCGGAGTAGCTCCATTAGGAACGATAAAACCAAATGTATTGGTGATCATAGCTACACCACCAGAAGTGTAAACTTCTTCACCGGCGTCTGTAAAATCACCATCTTTATTCCAGTCTACCCATGCTTTCCAGGTTCCACGTGAGTTACTTTCAAAAGATACATTTACACCTCCTCCTTGAGCTTGTATAGGTTTGATTGCTAAACCTGTCCAATCTTGATAACCGTTAGGAGTTGTTGAAAATCCTGTGTTTAAATTATAGGTGTTTCCGTTTAACATACCTAAGAAGCTAATATCGTCAATATAACGAGTAGATGCTGTGTTAGCTGTAGTTGGAGTACAATATGTTGGTAGTGTAACACCAGTTGTTTGATTTCCAGTAAGAGGTGTGTTGTTGTATAGCGGGCCTCCACTACAAGCACTATTCATAGAATATACGAAAAAGTAGTAGGTTGTAGATGGATTTAGTCCAGTCGCTGTAAATGATGTGTTACTATCTGTATCCACGACTGTATAGCCTACGCCAGCACTTCCTCCAATAGTATAAGTAGTGCCATCAGTAATTGTTGGTGGCGTATTGGTTGTACTCATAACCACTAAATAACCATCTGGAGCAGGCGCTGCAGCAGTAAAAGTTCCATTAATAGCTGTGCCGCTAGGTGTTCCGGCAACTAAATTAAGAGCTGTAAGAATTGCTGTTGGTGTACTACAAACAGGAGCAGGAGTTACGGTAATCATGTAATCCTCTGCTTCGCTATAATTTTGATTGTTACATGGAGTAGGAGCAGTATTGTATGTAGCTCTAACTCTCATTGGGTAATCTCCAGGTGTTACTGGGATAGTTATATTTAGAGGGCTTCCGCTAGGTGGACCACTTGCTACACTGTTAGCTGAGCCTAAGTCGTATTCTTCACCAGCATCTGTAAAAAGTCCATTATTGTTCCAGTCTATCCAAGCTTTAACATATACAGTATAAGCGCCAGCAGTATTAACATTAACACTCAAGGCGTGAGTTGTAGTAGCCATAACTGTTGTTGTTTGTGTACAATGAAAATCTGAATAAGCAGCTGTTCCTGTTGTTGTATTGTTAATTGTGTTAAATGTAACATTTGTAATACCTGTAGCGTCATCAGTAGTTGCTGTGGGTACACAATAAGCTGCATAAGGGTCGGTGTAAGTTAGGGTTATTTGACCGCTACCACCTCTACCACCACTTCTGTTACCACCGCTTCTTTCACCTCCGCCTCCGCCTCCGCCAGGGGATGTACCTGGTTGGCCATTAGCATTTGAAGTTCCATTGCCTCCAGCTCCTCCATTTGGAGCATCACCACCATCACCACCAGTTCCTGTTCCGCCAGCGCCTCCGTTATTTCCATTGGTATTTGTTGTTCCTCCTGAAGCTACACCTCCAGTTCCGGTTACACTTCCTCCGTTAGCATTGCCTCCTTGACCACCTCCGGCATTCATGCCTAAAATTGTTGTATCTTCTCCGTCAGCACCATTTCCGGTTCCTCCATTAAAACTTCTGCCTACATAGTAAGCAATATTGCTTCCCGGTGTGACTGTAAAAGTTCCAGAAGTATAAGCTCCAGATCCGCCTCCATCGCCGCTGTCATTGTTTACAGTGGATCCTCCGCCAGTCCCTCCAGCACCCCATGCTTCAACAGTGATGGAAGTGACGCCGCAAGGAACAGTCCATGTTCCAGCTCCAGTTGCTGTAATGTTTACAGTTGTTTGTGCATTGGTGTTTTCAATACCAAATAACAATAAAATTGTACAATACACAAGAAAAAGAATTGTTTCTTTTCCCAAAGAGTTCAGATTATTTTTTGTGTTTGAGTAATTTTCTTTCATAAACGAAAATTTAACATTTTAGTAATAATTTTTTCAATAAAAAAAAATAAAAATATTCTTATTTATTATTTCTTAACACTAATCAATCATAATTCTTTAAAATTAAATTTAGCTGAAAGATAGTTAAAATTTGTTAACAAAAATAGTTTTTTAAAATTTTTTTTTATCTATTTGAGTTAACTTACACATTGTAACAAATTGATTTTGAATATGAATATTTATAACATTTTTATTTTTTTTGTTATAAATGTAATTTAGTTAAATAGGTTTCAACAATACGATTTTATAATATTTTTTTTAAACACTCAATTGTATGGTTAATGTATTGATCATGTATGAGGAATGTATGAGGAATGTATGAGGAATGTATGTCAAAAGTATGCTAGAGGTATGCTAGAGGTATGCTAGAGGTATGTCAGAAGTATAATTTAAGGTTTTGAATTACAGGTTTAAAGTATGTGTGAAAAAAAAATGCTAAAAATTTTTTTGAATCTGTGAAGTCTAAGAGTTTAATAATGTGAATTTTATAAGGCTAATTTAAACTGTTGATAAATGTTAAAAAAAAATGAACAAAATTTACAATTAGCATTTTTTTTTGTTTTATATTTGAAAATTGAACGTAAAACCGCGCTACTATGAAAAGATTTTTACTATTTTCAATTGCTTCAATACTAGGTAGTTTGAGTGTAGAGGCTCAAATGTATGTGAGTCCTACAAGCTATGTTTATGTAAACGACCAGTTTGTGTTTGTTAATCAAGATGTAAATATTGATAATACAGGAAACATTTATTTAAGAAACCAATCACAGTTATTGCAAGGAGCTCCTTCTTCTTTAAATGACGGTGCAGGGAAATTGTCTGTCTTTCAAGAAGGTACTACAAATAATTTTCAATATAATTATTGGTGTTCACCAGTAGGGAGAGCTACTGGCGGAGCAGGTAATACAAATTTTGGAATTAATTTATTAAAAAGACCTTCTGTAAATGGTGATAAGATAACGAGTTCTAATATCACTATTACTAATGGCTATGACGGTTCGGCTACTAATTCATCTCTAACAGTATCTAATAGATGGATATGGAAATATGTTGCTTCAAATGTTTATGCATTAAACAGTGGTGGATGGCAATATGTAGGAAGTAACTTTGATGTTGAACCTGGTTTAGGATTTACAATGAAAGGAGTTTCTGGTACTGACGCAACTATTGCAGACTATGCTGAAAATGGAGGTGCTGGTATTGCAAATAATACAGGTAGTGCTCAACGATATGATTTTAGAGGTCGTCCTAATAATGGCGACATGACTGCAGTTGTTTCTGACGCACCTGGTGCTTATTATTTAAATCTAACTTTAGTAGGAAATCCTTATCCATCTGCGATTAATTTAAATTGGTACCTTTTAGAAAATAGTGGTTTTGCAGTGAATTACGCAACAGGAGCAATTTCTGTATCAGGAACAGCTCAAATTGATAATACAGCTTATTTTTGGGAGCATGATAAAACTAATAATACACACAATGTAGGTGGGTATGTAGGGGGTTATGGAACCTATAAGCCAGATCCAACGAATGCCAATGTTCCAGGAACTTATGCCTCAGCTCCTATGAGTACTTATGACCCAAGTGGTGAATGGAATAATGGTGCTCTTGGTGGTAATATTGGTACTGTTGTAACAAATGCATACAGAAGAATGTTCTCTCCCGTAGGGCAAGGATTCATGGTTCATGGAGTTGTGCCAGCAGGAACAGTAACTATGAGAAACAGATATAGAACATTTGTAAAAGAAGGCGTTGCAAATAATTCTCAGTTCGAAAAATCTTCAAATGTAAATGCTTCTGTTAATCAGTTTCAAGAAGATTTTCCTAATGTAGCAGGTATAGATTATACACAATTTCCAAAAGTTTCTGCTACTCCTAAAATAGCGTTACACATCAAAGCAAATGAGGCGGCTATTTATGAAAATTACATAGTTTTTTCAGATAATACTTCAGATGATTTAGATTTCTTCGATGGAAAAGCACCTTATACTGCTGTTGCTAAAAATGCGTCGTTGATGACAAATGATAAAGTCGAGAAATTATCGATTGCATCGTTACCTTTTACACTTGAAAAAACAGTTCCATTATATTTAAAATGTGATGAAGTAACAACTTTTAAAGTGAAGCTTGCAAACTTAAATAATTTTGATAACGATGTTTACGTTCACGACATTGTTAATAATACTTATTTTAATGTAAGAAGAAATGGTATTTACGAAGTTACACTTCCAGCAGGTGAATATACTTCTCAATATGAAATTACTTTCAGAGATGCTAATGAAACTTTGAGTGAAGACAATAATGTTGTAGCTTCTTCATTCCAAGTATATCAAAACAATTCTCAACAATTATTAACTGTATTCAATACACTTGGTAAAGATGTTACGAGTTTATCTTTATATGATATGACTGGTAAAAATGTTATCTCTAAAGAAAAACTAGGTACTAATGATCGTTTTGAAATTGCTACAAATGCTTTAAGTGATGGTGTTTATGTAGTAAAAGTTAGTACTGCAGATAATCATTCAGTTGAGAAAAAAGTTTCAATATTTAAATAATTAATATTTTAAAATATTTATAAAAATCCCGATTTATCGGGATTTTTTATTTGTAACATGAATCAAAAAATAGAAATAGAATTTAAATCTGGTATCGAGTTATATATTAAAAGAGACGATTTGAATCATCCGCTTATTTCAGGTAATAAGCTTCGTAAATTAAAATATAATTTAATGGAGGCAAAGAATAAAGGTTTTTCTAAAATTGTGACTTTTGGTGGTGCTTTTTCAAATCATATATTGGCAACTGCTGCTGCGGGTAAAGAATTTGGTTTTCAAACTATTGGTGTTATTCGTGGAGATGAATTATTGGGTCATGTGGAAGATAATCCAACTTTAAAGGGAGCAAGTAATTTTGGAATGGAATTTTATTTTGTTTCAAGGGAAGTATATAGGAATAAAGAATCGGTTGTTTTTTTAAAAGAATTGGAAGATAAGTTTGGTTCTTTTTATTTGGTTCCCGAAGGAGGAACGAATGAATTAGCTGTTAAAGGATGTGAGGAAATTTTAGATAAAGAAGATTTTTTATTCGATTTTGTTTGTTGTGCAATAGGAACTGGTGGTACAATTTCTGGTTTAATTAATGCTTCACAAGGAAATCAGAAAATATTAGGATTTCCAGCATTGAAAGGTAATTTTTTATACAATGATATTCGTAAATTTGTACATAAAAATAATTGGGATTTAGTTTTAGACTATCATTTTGGTGGATATGGTAAAATAAAGCCTGAATTGATAACGTTTTTAAATAAGTTTTATTTAGAAACAAAAGTTCCTTTAGATCCTTTGTATAATGGAAAAATGATGTTTGGAATTATAGATTTAATTTCAAGAGATTATTTTCCATCAAATGCGAAGATTTTAGCCATACATACAGGAGGTTTACAAGGGATAAAAGGAATAAACAAGATTTTAAAAGAAAAGAAAAAAGAGATTATTATTTATGAAGATTAAATTTTTTACAATTGTACTATTTGGTTTAATTATAACAAGTTGTGGTTCATCTAAAAAGGTTGTAAGGACAACAAGTACAAAAAAGAATACTAGCAGAACGCTTCATCAAAAACCAGTTGTGGTTACTACGGAGAAGAAATCGGAGCCTGTAAAAACAACAACTCAAAGTAATAATGAAACGCTAGAAGCAACATCAAAAGTTAGTGCAACTACAATAACTATAACGGAATATATTAACCAATTTAAGGGCGTTGCTCAAGGTAATATGAAAACTTACGGAATTCCTGCAAGTATTATTTTAGCACAAGGTATTTTAGAGTCAGGTGCTGGTAAAGGAAGGTTATGTTTGGAAGCAAATAATCATTTCGGAATTAAGTGCCATAAAGAGTGGACAGGTCCAACAATAACTCATGACGATGATGCAGCGCAAGAATGTTTTAGAAAATATTCAGATCCAGCAGATTCTTATCGAGATCATGCTTTGTTTTTAACGTCAAGAAGTAGATACAATAGTTTATTTCAACTAAATAAATTAGATTACAAGGGTTGGGCTGAAGGTTTAAAAAAAGCGGGTTATGCCACAGATCCAAAGTACCCTTCTAAATTGATTGGTTTAATAGAAAGATATCAGTTAAACTTGTTTGACGAAGAAGTTACAGGAATTTCTGGGAAAAGTAATACAGTAGTTGTAGTAGATAATTCAGTTGCTGATGCAAGTATGTATACCATTCAAAAAGGGGATACTTTGTACTCATTATCAAAGAAGTTCAATACAACTGTAGAAGAAATTAAACGATTAAATAAATTAAATGATAATAGTTTGTCTATTGGGCAAATAATTAAAGTAAAATAATGAATTATTCTAGAAGTAGTGCTTTGTTTATTGAAGCAGGAAAAGTTATACCGGGTGGTGTTAATTCACCTGTTAGAGCGTTTAAAGGAGTAGGAGGAACGCCTATTTTTATCAAAGAGGCTAAAGGAGCTTATTTATATGATGAAGATGGCAATCAATTTATTGATTATATCAATTCATGGGGTCCAATGATTTTAGGTCATGCTTTTGAACCTGTTGTAAATGCAGTTATTGAAAGAGCAAAAAAAGGAACTTCGTTTGGAACACCTACAGAGTTGGAAACGAAAATTGCTGAATTAGCAGTTTCTATGGTTCCAAACATTGATAAAATTAGATTTGTAAACTCGGGTACGGAAGCTTGTATGAGCGCAATTCGTTTAGCGAGAGGTTACACTAAAAGAGATAAGATTATTAAATTTTCAGGTTGTTATCACGGTCATTCCGATTCTTTTTTGATAGCTGCAGGAAGTGGACTGAGTACTTTTGGTGTACCAAATAGTCCTGGAGTTACACAAGGAACAGCTAAAGATACTTTATTGGCGAAGTTTAATG
>JAIXHM010000010.1 GCA_030145825.1 Flavobacterium sp. | reverse complement strand
TATAATTGTTTCATCATCAACTAATACAAAACCAATTTTTTTTGCAATATCATTTTCAATAGTTTGAAGATTTGGGTAACCGTCTTGCCATTGATTACTACCATCAGCTTTTCTTCTTAAAATAGCTTGCTTAATGATGTTCCAAATACTATTTTTATCTTCAATAACCGCTTTTCTAAAAATATAATCTTTCATTTTTCTTTCATATCGACTCCGCTCGATATGACAACTATATTAGTTCTGGTTGATAAATTAATTAACTGATTTCAGTCCCATTTTTTCAGCTCGAGCTAAAACAAACTGATAAGCGGCTTCATATTCATTCGGGATTTCACCTTCTAAAATAGCTTCTTTGACGGCTTCTTTTAAAACACCTATTTCTCTTCCTGGCTTCAAATTGAACAATTGCATAATTTCTTCCCCATCAATAGGCGGTTGAAAATTACGAACGCGATCTTTCTCTTCAACTTCTACAATTTTCTCGCGAACAATCTTGAAGTTGTTATGATATTTTTGAAACTTCTTAGGGTTTTTTGTTGTAATATCAGCTTCACAAAGTGTCATTAAATCTTCCACATCCTCACCAGCATCAAATACTAGTCGTCTTACAGCTGAATCTGTTACTTCTTCTTGCGCTAAAACAATTGGTCGCGAACTCATCATTACCATTTTTTGAACAAACTTCATTTTTTGGTTCAAAGGCATGTGTAAACGCGTGAAAATTTTCTTCACCATTTTTCCGCCTAAAAATTCGTGTCCGTGAAAAGTCCAACCTTGTTTTTTATGAAATTTCTTTGTTGGTGCTTTACCAATATCATGTAATAATGCCGACCAACGTAACCATAAATCTTCCGTATTCGGACAAATATTATCGACTACTTCTAAAGTGTGGTAAAAATTGTTTTTGTGCGTATGGCCTTCCACTTCTTCCACATTATTCAAAGCGGTTAATTCAGGAAGAATTATATCTAAAAGACCAGTTTTGTGTAACAATAAGAAACCAATAGAAGGTTTTGGCGTTGCCAAAATTTTATTCAATTCGTCAACAATTCGTTCACCAGAAATGATTTTAATGCGTTCAGCATTTCGAGTAATCGCATTAAGTGAATCTTTTTCAATTTCAAACTGTAATTGTGTAGCAAAACGAATAGCGCGCATCATTCGCAATGGATCGTCAGAATAGGTAATATCTGGATTTAAAGGTGTACGAATGATTTTGTTTTCTAAATCTTGAACACCATCAAAAGGATCTACTAAATCGCCAAAGTTGTTTTTGTTCAAAGAAAAAGCTAAGGCATTTATAGTAAAATCGCGACGTTCTTGATCGTCTTTTAGCGTTCCGTTTTCTACGACAGGATTTCGGCTTTCAAAATTGTAACTTTCTTTACGAGCGCCCACAAATTCTACATCCATGTCTTTATAGCGTAACATGGCAGTTCCGTAATTTTTAAAGACTTGAACTTTTGGATTATTGGGCAACAAAGAAGAAACCTTTAAAGCCAAATCGATACCACTGCCAACAGCAACAATATCAATATCTTTTTTGTGGTCTCGTTGTAGTAAAATATCACGAACAAATCCGCCAATTACATAAGATTCTAATTGAAGCTCATGTGCAGCTTGTGCGATGATTTCAAAAATTTTATTATCGAGATGTTGTTTGTAATTCATGTTTTTTTATTCTTATTGTCACTTCGAGCGGAGTCGAGAAGTCTTATTAATCTTGAGATTCTTCACTTCGTTCAGAATGACAAACGAATTTTTATTTTCTAATAATCTTCACTTGACTATCAAGAGTTAATTTGATAATAGTAGAAGGTTTATCGCAAATTTTGTCGTGGTGCAAATTTACAACATAGTCAACACCTTTTATAATTTCAGGAGAAATTTCTTTGAAAGATTTTGGTGTAGGTTCCCCAGAAATATTAGCCGAAGTTGAAACTAATGGTCGTTTCATTCGTTCCATTAATTTATAGCAAAATTCCTCAGAAACCATGCGTACACCTAACGTGTTGTCTTCTGCGATAATGTTTTTGGCAACATTTTTTGGTTTGTCTAAAATTAATGTGGTTGGTTTTTTAGAGTTATCCCATATATCCCAAGCTACTTGAGGTAATTCATTAAAAACTTGATATAACATACGTTCGCCATTAACGAGAACAATCATGCTTTTACTTTCTTCACGTTGTTTTAGAGCAAAAATTTTCTTAACTGCCTCTTCATTTGAAGCATCGCAACCAATTCCCCAAACAGTATCTGTTGGGTAAAGTATAATGCCTCCGTTTTTAATTACTTCTAAAGCGTTTTCGATTTCCTTAATCACTTTTTCATTTTTTTACAAAGATAGCGTAAAGTTTATTTTTTAAATTATTGAGCAATACAATTACTATAAAAATTTTGCATAAAAAGCTATTTATTTCTACGTTTGTGTTATATGAAGATATCTATAGTTATTTCAACTTACAATTCTGAGGAATGGTTGCACAAGGTTTTGTTGGGATATTCTATTCAGACAGAGAAAGATTTTGAAATTATTATAGCCGATGATGGATCTACAAGCAAAACAAAAGACGTAATTGATAGTTTTAGAAGCCAATTTCTAAATGAAATTATACATGTTTGGCAAGAGGATGAGGGTTTTAGAAAATGTAAAATACTTAACAAAGCAATAGAAAAATCAAATACGGATTACTTGTTGTTTACAGATGGAGATTGTATTCCTCGTAAAGATTTTGTAGCTACGCATTTAGCGCACAGAGAACGTGGATATTTTTTGTCGGGAGGTTATTTTAAATTGCCTATTCAAACCTCAAATCTCATTACAGATGAAGTAATTCAAAATCAATATTGTTTTAAGATTTCTTGGTTGTTAAAAAACGGGCTGAAACTCAATTTTAAGGTTTCAAAGCTTATTCAAAACAAATTATTTTCTTTTTTTATGAATTGGGTTACTACAACAAAACCAACTTGGAATGGTCATAACTCATCAGCATATAAATCGGATATCATCGCTGTAAATGGCTTTAATGAATTACTTTCATATGGTGGCGAGGATAGAGAATTAGGAGAACGCTTGTATAACTTAGGAATTTTTTCAAAACAAATTAGATACAGCGCAATTTGTCTACATTTATACCATGAAAGAAATTATGTAGATATCGAGAAAATAAAATTCAATTTAAAAGTAAGAAAGTTTAATAAAAAACATAATGTCATTAAGACAAAAGAAGGTATTTATAAAAATTAAGATTAAATACTTCATTAAAAATTTATAGCATATGGAAATGTCAGTTATTTTTAGCACTTATAATTCAGAAGAATGGCTAGAAAAAGTTATCATTGGATTTAGTGTACAAACTTTCAAAAAATTTGAAATCATTATTGCAGATGATGGTTCTAGAAATACTACAAAAGAGTTAATTGATAATTTGAAAAGTAAAATAAATATTCCTATTATTCATGTTTGGCACCCAGATAATGGATTTCAAAAGTCACAAATTTTGAATAAAGCAATTTTAGCTGCAAATTCAGAATATTTAGTTTTTACCGATGGTGATTGTATTCCGAAAAACAATTTTTTAGAACAACATAATTTATATAGAAAAAAGGGGCATTTTTTATCGGGTGGCTATTTTAAATTGCCCATGGATATTTCTAAATCAATAACAAATGACGATATTATTTCACAAAAATGTTTTGATTTAAATTGGTTAAAATCGAAAGGTTTAAAATCTAGTTTTAAAAATTTAAAATTCACCAATTCAAAATGGTTTTCTAATTTTATGAATACCGTTACACCAACAAATGCTTCTTGGAACGGTCATAATGCTTCTGGTTGGAAAGCTGATTTAGTAGCTATAAATGGTTTTGATGAACGAATGCAATATGGAGGACAAGACCGCGAACTAGGCGAAAGATTAGTAAATTTTGGTATAAAGCCTATTCAAATTAGGTATAGTGCATTGTGTTTGCATTTAGACCATCCTAGAGGTTATGCAACTAAAGAATCTATTGTTAAAAATAAAAACATTAGAAAAGAAACAAGAACCTCTAATAAAAAATGGACAGACTTTGGAATTGTTAAATAATAGCTTTACTTTATTTAAAGTTTTAAATTAAAATATTCTACCAATGCTTCCCATTGTTGGTTATTTTTTAATTGACCAACATTTAATTTTTTAAGTGATACTTTTTGGGTAGCCATAATAGGAATATTTTCTTTAGATATCGAAGTTACTTTTCTAATATTAGTATTGTTTAGCATTGCCATTGCTTTGAACCATAAGTCATCTGCTTTGGGTGCTAATTTCATATATAATTCTGCATTTACAGCTTCTTTTGGTAAAGCGTGTGGCGGATACAAAATTCCATTATATCCTAATGCTAAAAAAGTATTGGGTTTTGAAAGGTCATTTAGTTTCCATTTATTATAAGGCAACAAATTTTTATTTTCATCAAACTGAATTTGTCTCAAAGTATAAGCAACAATATCTTTTGGATGTTTTAAATGTTCTTCATATAATCCTTGTAACCAATTTTCATCGTACATCAAATCATCATCACATGTTACAATAATTTCATCAGGATATTTTTCTAAGGTTGGAACTAATTTTACATGTGAGCTATTTAAACTAGTAAATTCAATAGAAAAAATATCACCATATAGTTTTTTTAAATTATTTGGGATTTTGTTTTCTAAAGATTGATCTAACCAAAGGATTATTTTTTTAGGTCTTTTTGTTTGATTGAGTAAACTTCTAACAACTAAGTGTATTCTATTTAGCCTAAATGGAATAGAAGTAAAGGAAACAATTACAGGTAATTCATTTCCATTATGATTTTTTATTTTTTTTGTATTCAGTAATCGTAGTTTTGCTTCAGAGTATATAGAATAAGGTACCTGCTTTGATTTCATTATAAATTAATTTTTTATAAAGATAATTAAATATCAAATATATAATTTATCTAACCATTTTTTTATGTAATTGATTTTACTAGTAGAATATAAATCTAGACTTTGGATGTTTATGAATATTTTTTTTTGATTTTTTTTAGCAAAAAAAAGCTTCATTTTAATAAGAAAAATATTTTTTTTTGGAGAGTCGAGTTGAACTAATTGATAATCATTTTTTAATAAAGCAGCGTGTGAATCAAACTCTTCAAAAGCACAAATAGATTGTGTTAAAACATTGTTTTCATTTCTAAACTTGAATTTTATATTATTTAGAAAAATTTCATTATTTCTTTTAAAGAAGTTTTCCATAGTTTTTTTTCGAAATGGAAAAGGAGTGTGGTTAATGCATATTTTTTCAGATTTTCCCATTAGTTTGAAAAAAAAATCTTGTTTTCTCTTATAGCCTAAATAACCAGAAGTTTTTATTTTTTTTAAACCTAATTTTACAGCCAACTTTTTGAAGAATTTGTCTTCTTCAAATTTCATTTTTATGCCACGAATAATTGGTACTCCTTTTTCATCAAAAAAATCAGCAGGATGCGTAGGTTTAATTAAAATCATATCGTCGTTAAAACAAATGTAATGTTCTGCCAAATTTGGAATTCGAGTAACCATTGTTTCAATAGCATTAGAATTAAAAACAGGCAAATATTCTTCAAATCCTTTAAATATAATGCTGTGGTCAATGACTTTTACTTTATCATAATTGGCATCTGTTGATGATTTTAAAAAAGTAGGAATTTGATTGTCTGTAACTATATAAATATTGTCTATATATGGTGCAAATTTTAAAATAGCATCAACACAATATCTAATTTCATTTTTTTGACTGTATCTTGTTTTAAACCCTTTTTTTATCAATAAATTTCCATTATCTAAGTATTTTGCTAGTTTTTCTTTATGAGCAACATCATCTCCGTCAACCCATAAAATAACCGCATCAATATTTAATTTTGGACTCATTTTTATTATTTTAAACTGCTACATTATATTCTCTTAACGCATCGTTAAGTGACGTTTTTAAATCAGTTGATGGTTTTCTTTGCCCAATAATTAATGCACATGGAACTTGATATTCGCCAGCAGGGAATTTTTTAGTGTAACTTCCAGGAATTACAACCGAACGAGCAGGTACTACACCTTTGTATTCAACTGGTTCATCACCGGTAACGTCAATAATTTTTGTTGAAGCGGTTAATACAACATTGGCTCCTAAAACGGCTTCTTTTTCGACTCTAACACCTTCTACAACAATACTTCTTGAACCTAAAAAAGCACCATCTTCAATAATAACAGGGGCTGCTTGTAATGGTTCTAAAACACCACCAATTCCAACACCACCACTCAAGTGAACATCTTTACCAATTTGCGCACAACTTCCTACAGTTGCCCAAGTATCCACCATAGTTCCAGCATCTACATAAGCACCAATATTAACATAACTTGGCATCATAATTACACCTGAAGAAATATATGCACCATAACGTGCCGTTGCAGGAGGAACTACACGAACTCCTTTTTCAGCATAATTACGTTTTAATTCCATTTTGTCGTGATATTCAAAAATACCAGCTTCCCAAGTTTCCATTTTTTGAATAGGAAAGTACATTACGACAGCTTTTTTCACCCATTCATTTACTTGCCAACCATTGTTTGTAGGTTCAGCTACACGTAATTTCCCATCGTCTAAAAGCTCAATTACTTCACGGATGGCTTTTTGAGTAACTTCTTCTTGTAATAGAGTTCTATTTTCCCAAGCTTTTTCTATAATATTTTTTAAATTCTCCATTGTGTAATTTTTTACAAATATAAAACCTAAATCTGCTTAAAAAATAGAAAAACATATTTTTAAACTAAAAAAACAATTCTTTATTGAATTTTATTTATTAACTACATCGTTTTCATCTGTTTTCATTAATAAATTTTCAGTAAAAACTTAAAAATAAAAAATAATTTTTATTAAAATAGCAATATCTTTGCGTTTTCAATTTTTAAAAATAATTTAAAATGAACGTTAATCCAGACGTTGTTTTGGTTGGCTCAGGTATAATGAGCGCCACACTTGGAACATTACTTAAACAGTTACAACCTGACATAACAATTGAAATTTTTGAAAAACAAGATACAGCTTCTACTGAAAGTTCTGATGCTTGGAATAATGCAGGAACAGGACATTCTTCGTTTTGTGAGTTAAATTATACGCCTCAAAAACCAGATGGTTCAGTAGATATCTCAAAAGCAATTCAGATTGCAGAACAATTTGAAGTTTCAAGACAATTTTGGGCTTATCTAGTACAACAAAATTTAATTACTTCACCAGAGAATTTTATCAAAACGATTCCACATTCAAGTTTTGTTTGGGGCGAGGAAAATGTGAAATTTTTAAAGAAGCGTTACGAGGGTTTAACTAAAAATATACTTTTCAAAGAAATGAAGTTTTCAACTTCAGCAGATGAAATTTCTTCTTGGATGCCACTTGTAATGAACAGCAGAGACAAAAATGAAAAGGTAGCAGCAACTTTCATGCACAGAGGAACCGATGTAAACTTTGGAAATTTAACAAGAGGAATGTTTCATTATCTTCAAGAGCAAGATGGTGTTGAAATGTACTTTAATCACGAAGTTAAAAAACTTAAAAAGGAAGAAGACGGTAGATGGTTACTAAAAGTAAAAGATTTGGTAACAGGTGAAAAAAGAAAATTAAGAACCAAATTCGTTTTTATTGGAGCAGGTGGAGGTTCATTACCATTATTAGAAAAATCAAAAATTTTAGAAGGAAAAGGTTTTGGTGGTTTCCCCGTTTCAGGACAATGGTTACGTTGTGTAAATGAAGATGTAATAAAACAACATCATGCAAAAGTTTACGGAAAAGCAGCTGTTGGTGCTCCGCCAATGTCGGTTCCGCATTTAGATACTCGTAAAATCAATGGCAAAGAAGAATTGTTATTTGGACCTTATGCCGGATTTACAACTAAATTCTTAAAGAAAGGTTCTTATTTTGATTTATTAAAATCAATTAAAACAAGTAATCTTTGGCCTATGTTGTATGCAGGAGCTCATAATATTCCGCTTACAAAATATTTAATTGAGCAAGTAATGCATTCTCATGAAGAAAGAATGGCCGATTTAAAACTGTATTATCCTGATGCAAAATCGGAAGATTGGGTTTTAGAACAAGCAGGGAAACGTGTTCAAATTATAAAGAAAGATAAAGATGGAAAAGGTGTTTTACAATTTGGAACTGAAATTGTAAGTGCTTCCGATTGTTCAATAGCCGCTTTATTAGGAGCTTCTCCTGGAGCATCAACGGCAGTTTCTATTATGATTGAATTATTAGAAAGATGTTTTTGTGAGAAAATGAGGTCAGCAGAATGGCAAGAAAAAATGAAAGTGATAATTCCTTCATACGGAATAAAATTAAATGAAAACGAAGCAGTTTTTGAGTCGGTAAAAAAGATGACAACCGAAGTTTTACATTTAGAAGCATAAAAAAAGTGGGGTTTCCCACTTTTTTCTTTTTAAATTTGTTCTTTAATCTTTTTATGGGACAAATTTTAGCAATAGATTACGGAAAAAAAAGAACAGGAATTGCTGTTACTGATGATATGCAAATTATAGCATCTGGATTAACAACTGTTGAAACAGATAAATTGATTCCTTTCTTAAAAGATTATTTTTCAAAACATAAAGTTGAAAAAGCTATTATCGGTGAACCAAAACAAATGGATGGTTCTGCTTCAGAAAGTGCTGAAATAATTGAAAAATTTGTGGTTCAGTTCCAAAAAGAATTTCCAATAATAAGTTTGGAACGAATGGATGAACGTTTTACTTCTAAAATGGCCTTTCAAACCATGATTGATAGCGGTTTAAAGAAAAAACAACGTCAAAACAAAGGTTTAATTGACGAAATTGCTGCAACAATTCTTCTGCAAGATTATCTAAATTTTAAAAAATAATTCTGTAATTTAGATGTTTATGAAAGCAACGTTAGACGATAAAGATTTAAAAATTCTTGATATATTACAAAGTGATTCTACACTTTCTGTAAAAGATATTGGCGAACAAATTGGACTTTCTTTTACACCAACTTACGAACGCATTAAAAGTTTAGAACGTAGAGGAATTATAAAAAAATATGTTGCTCTTGTTGATCGTGTTCAAGTAGGATTAGATATTGTCGTGTATTGTTATATTACCTTAAAAGAACAGTCTAAAGAAGCTTTAATGGATTTTGAACGAATAGCTATTTCTATTCCCGAAATTCAAGAATTAATTAGTTTGTCTGGTACTTACGATTATGTAATGAAAATTGTTTCAACAGATATTGGAAGTTATAACAATTTCGTGGTAAATGTAGTTTCTAACATACCAAACATAGGACAATATCACAGTAGTATCGTCCTAAATGAGGTAAAAAAAGAAACTGCTTTTAAAATACCTAAATAATGTTTGTCACATCGAGCGGAGTCGAGATGTTTTTTAAATTAAGAATATTTATACAATCTTATTTCTAACTTTATAAAATGCGTTTTTGATTTCATCAAGACACAAATTTCCTATGCTACCTTCGTGTGTGTGATGTAAATTAGTTTCAGGAATATACTTTTTGTTTTCTATTTCTAAGCCAATTTTTTTATAAGCTTCTCTAAACGACATACCGTTTAAAACTTCTTGGTTTACGTTTTCAACACTAAATAAGTATTTGTATTTTTCGTCATCCAAAATATTGTCTTTAATGATAATATGGTTCAGCATGAATTGACAAATTGATAAACAGTCTTTTAAGGCTTCAATACCCGGAAATAAACATTCTTTGGTCAATTGCCAGTCTCTGTGATACCCTGAAGGTAAATTGTTGGTCAAGAGCGCTAATTCGTTTGGAATGGCTTGAATTCGGTTGCATTTTGCACGAATCAATTCAAATACATCCGGATTTTTTTTATGTGGCATTATGCTGCTTCCGGTGGTTAACGAATCAGGGAAGGATAGGAAACCAAAATTTTGGTTCATATACAAACAAACATCATACGAAAATTTACTCAGCGTTGCAGCAATGCTTGATAACGCCATTGCAACTGCTTTTTCTGATTTTCCACGTGTCATTTGCGCATAAACCACATTATAATTCAAATCGGCAAAATTGAGTAATTCAGTTGTCATTTTTCGATTTAGCGGAAAAGACGAACCGTAACCCGCACCGGAACCCAACGGATTTTTATTGGTCACATTATAAGCCGCTACTAAAAATTCCATATCGTCGGTTAAAGCTTCGGCGTAAGCGCTAAACCATAATCCGAAAGAAGATGGCATGGCAATTTGTAAATGAGTGTAACCGGGTAACAACACTTTTTTATATTGGTCACTCAACGCAATTAATTGTTCAAATAAGTTGGTTGTCAATTGGGCAACTTCGCCTAATTCGTGCTTTAAAAACAATTTTAAATCGGTTAAAACCTGATCGTTTCTCGAACGTCCGCTGTGGATTTTCTTTCCGATTTCGCCAATGCGTTGCGTCAGCATAAATTCTATTTGCGAATGAATATCTTCAATTCCTTCTTCTATTTGGAATTTACTCAATTCAATTTCGCCTAGAATGGTGTTGAGTTCTTTTTCTAGAATAATCCATTCTTCATCCGAAATCAACCCGATGCTGTTGAGCATTTTGGTATGTGCCAATGAACCTAAAACGTCAAATTCAGCCAATAACATATCGAAATCAGTATCATTACCTACAGTGAATTTTTCGATAATGGCAGCATGATCTAAGTTTTCCGTTGATTTTTTTTGCCAAATTTTATTTCCCATTGTTATAAAATTTTAGAAAGTACGTTGATGTAAATGGATATTCCGTCTTTAATTTCGTCTAGAAAAATATATTCGTCAGCGCTATGCGATCGTGTCGATAATCCTGGTCCCATTTTTAATGAAGCGCAAGGAATTACCGCTTGATCGGATGAAGTAGGAGAACCGTATGTTTTTCGTCCGTAAGTAATTCCGGCTTGAACAAACGGATGTTCCAAAGGAATCGAAGACGAATTTAATCGCAACGACCTTGGTGTAACTTCACTTTTTACGTGTTGTTGTATGATTTCGTAAACTTCTGTATTCGAATAGTTTTCTGTAGTGCGCACATCAACGGTAAATTTACATTTGTCTGGAACTACATTGTGCTGCTCTCCGGCATGAATCACGGTAACGGTCATCTTAACTTCGCCTAATAATTCTGATTTTTTAGGGAAAGAATATGATTTAAACCACAAAATATCGTCTACAGCATTTAGTAAAGCGTTGTCGTTATTAGGATGTGCCGCGTGCGATGGTGTTCCTTGGGCTAAACAATCTAAAACCAATAATCCTTTTTCGGCAATAGCTAAATGCATTTCGGTTGGTTCGCCTACAATCGCAAATTCGATAGCACCTAATTTAGAATAAATAGACTCGACACCGTTAACTCCGGAAATTTCTTCTTCAGCAGTTGCGGTCATTACAAAATTATAGTTGAGGTTTTCTTTGTCGTAGAAATATGCAAAAGTAGCCAAAAGTGAAACCAATGCTCCTCCAGCATCGTTACTGCCTAAACCAAATAATTTTCCGTCTTTTTCAATAGGTTCAAACGGATTTAAAGTATAACTTTTGTTGGGTTTAACCGTGTCGTGATGTGAATTCAATAAAATAGTAGGCTTGCTTGTATCATAAAATTTGTTGTAAGCCCAAATGTTATTTTGTTCTCTTTGATATGGAATTTGATGTTGTTTAAAAAAATCTTCAATCAACAAAGCGGTTTGATCTTCTTCTTTGCTGAACGATTGCGTAGCAATTAATTTTTTTAGTAAATCTAAAGCGTTTTGATATAAAATATTATGTTGTTCCGTTTGTAATTCGAGTACCTTCATACGAGTTTTTATTTAAGAGCGAAAGTATCGCATCTTCTTTAATTATAAATACATTCTTAACACCATTTTCAATTGCGGTGAAAGCATTTTGTAATTTGGGTAACATGCCTTTGTTGATGATTCCTTTTTCTTTGAGTTCCAAAAAATAGTCATAATTGATTTCCGGAATAAAAGAATTGTCATCTTCAATATGAGTCAAAACGCCTTTTTTTTCGAAAGAGTAAATCAAATTTACATCATATTTTTCAGAAAGTGAAACCGCTAATGATTGTGCAATAGTATCGGCATTGGTGTTTAATAATTGTCCATTTGCATTGTGAGTGATGGCGCAGAAAACGGGGACAAGTGTATGTTTTAAAAGGATTTCAATTAATTCGGTATTAATACTTTTTTCAGTCATATCGCCAACGAAACCGAAATCAATCGGTTCAGCGGGGCGTTTAACGGTTTGAATTGCATTTCCATCAGCACCCGATAATCCGATTGCATTACAACCCGATTTTTGCAATTGGGTAACCATATTTTTATTGATGTAACCGGCATACACCATGGTTGCAATTTTTAAAGTTTCGGCATCAGTAATACGTTTTCCGTCAATCATTTGTTGCGGAATATGTAAACTTTCAGCCATTTTTGTAGCCAATTTTCCACCGCCGTGTACCAAGATTTTTAGCCCTTTTACTTGAGCAAAATCGATCAAGAATTGAGCTAAAGTATCTGGATTGTCAATGACATTTCCGCCTATTTTTATGATGTTAATTTGTTTTGTACTCATAATTGTTCCAAAATTTTCTTGAAAACAACTTGTGCCGAATAGATTCTGTTTTTGGCTTGTTCATAAATTAATGAATTTTCGCTATCCAAAACAGCATCACTTACTTCAACATTTCGTCTCACCGGAAGGCAATGCATAATTTTTGCACTATTGGTTACCGTTAGTTTCTCAGGAGTTAACATCCATTCTTCTTCTGTTGGCAATACTTGTCCATAATCGGTAAAAGAAGACCAGTTTTTGACGTAAACGAAATCGGCATCTTTCAAAGCTTCTTCCTGATTAGTCGTTACCACAGCATTTTGAGTGTATTTTTCATCTAATTCATACCCTTTGGGATGTGTGATAACGAAATCTACATCGCTTGCCTGCATCCATTCGCTAAAAGAATTAGCAACAGCATGCGGAATCGATTTAATATGCGGTGCCCAAGTTAACACTACTTTGGGTTTTGGTTTTGCTAACGGATGTTCGGCTATCGTGATACAATCGGCTAAACTTTGCAACGGATGTAAAGTCGCAGATTCTAAGGAAACCACCGGAACAGTTGCATATTTCATAAACAAGCTCAAGGTTTTTTCCTGAACATCTTCTTCTTTATTTTTTAATCCGGCAAAACAACGAATGCCAATGATATCGCAATATTCGCTTAAAACTCGAGCCGCATCTTTAATGTGTTCTACCGTTGTACCGTTCATGATAGCTCCTTCTTCAAATTCCCAATTCCAAGCATCTTGTCCGGCATTTAAAACCATAACTTCCATTCCTAAGTTTTGAGCTGCTTTTTGCGAACTCATCCTCGTACGCAAACTTGAGTTTAAAAAGACTAAACCTATGGTTTTTCCTTTGCCTAAAGTTTCAAATGCGAATGGATTTTCTTTTAAAGCTAAGGCTTCTTTCACCAATTCGTCTAAATTGGTTACATCCTTAACTGAAATAAATTGTTTCATTTTTTATGGTTATAATTGGTTTTAAAATTATGCGTTAATAGCTGTTAGTGCTTCAAAAGCGGTAACAAACTCGTCAATTTCTGTTTTACTGATAGTTAAAGCCGGAAGAATACGAAGCGTATTTGGGTTCAAAGCATTTCCGGTTAACATTTTGTATTCGTCTAATAGTTTTTTACGAATTGTCGCACAAGTCGATTTCAATTCGATGCCGATCATTAAACCTTGATAACGAATTTCTTGAATAGCACTGTTGTCTTTTAATTGGGCAACCAAATAATCGCCCATTTCAGATGCATTTTCAATTAGATTTTCATCTTCCATGATTTCTAAAACCGCCAAAGAAGCAGCACAAGCCAAATAATTTCCACCGAAAGTTGTACCTAACATGCCATATTTTGCTTGTATTGAAGGAGCAATTAAGACACCACCTACAGGAAAACCGTTCCCCATTCCTTTAGCCACAGTAATCACATCAGGTGTAACATTCGCATATTGATGTGCAAAGAATTTTCCGGTTCTGCCGTAACCCGATTGGATTTCGTCGCAAATAAAAACTGCACCAAATTCAGTACAAAGCGTTCTTATTTGTTGCATAAAAGCTGTAGTCGGAATTTGAACGCCACCAACACCTTGAATTCCTTCGATAATTACCGCTGCAATTTCGTTTTGTTGGAAAGCTTCTGCTAAAGCGTTTTCATCATTGAATGGCAGTAAAATAAAATTATCCGATTCGTTTACCGGAGCCACAATACTTGGATTATCCGTTGCGGCAACAACAGCCGAAGTTCTTCCGTGGAAAGCTTTTGAAAAGTAAATTACTTTTTTTCTTCCGGTGTGAAAAGAAGCTAATTTTAACGCATTTTCATTGGCTTCCGCACCCGAATTACACATGAAAAAATTGTAGTCTTCGTAACTGCTCAATTGACCTAATTTTTCAGCCAATTGGTTTTGAATCGGGATTTGAACCGAATTCGAATAAAAACCGATGTTTTGCAATTGTTCGGTGATTCTTTTTACATAATGCGGATGCGAATGACCTACTGAAATGACAGCGTGACCCCCATATAAATCTAAATATTTTGTTCCGTTTTCGTCCCAAAGATAGCTTCCTGAAGCTTTTACAGGTGTTACATCAAATAACGGATAAACATCAAATAATTTCATTGTTCAAAAATTTAAAAAGCGTTTGCTTTAAGTTGTAATCCGGTGTTTTCTTCCCAACCCATCATCAAATTCATGTTTTGAATCGCTTGTCCGGAGGCACCTTTTAATAAATTATCTATTGCCGAGTGCACAACAATAAAATCGTCTTGTTTTTCGATGTGTACCAAGGCTTTATTCGTATTCACTACTTGTTTTAAATCAATCATCTTTTTAGAGATCGTAACAAAAGCGGCATCCGCATAAAACGATTCGTATAAAGCATACAATTCGTCTAAATTCAACGTTGTTTTAATTGTTGAACTGGTGTAAATACCACGTGTAAAATCGCCACGCCAAGGCACAAACTGAATTTGCACTTCGTTGTTGTAACTGTTCAGCGTTTTTTTAATTTCGTCCAAATGCTGATGCGTTAAGGTTTTATAAGCCGAAATATTATTGGCTCTCCAACTAAAATGCGAAGTAGGCGCTAACGATTGCCCCGCTCCAGTTGAACCTGTAATTCCGGTAGTATAGACTTCATTCAGCATGTTTTTTTGCGCCAATGGTAATAGCGCTAACTGAATGGCAGTGGCAAAACAACCCGGATTAGCAATATATTGTGCTTTTTGAATGGCTTCTTTTTGAAATTCCGGTAAACCATACACAAATTCGCCCGATTCGAAAGTGCCTTCCAAACGGAAATCATTTCCTAAATCGATGATTTTAGTGTTCGCATCTAATGTGTTTTCTTGTAACCAAGTTTTACTTTCTTTATAAGGTAAACACAAAAAAAGCACATCTGTTTTTTCAACAGTATTTGTGAATTTTAAATCGGTTTCACCCAATAAATCCGTATGAATATCTGAAACCAATTTCCCACTGTACGTGCGACTCAATGCGAATTGTAATTTCGCTTTGGGATGAATTTGTAACAAACGAATCAATTCTCCACCCGTATAGCCGGCTGCGCCTATAATTCCAACTGTAACCATATTAGATTTCTAAAGGTTTTGCTTCTCTTTGTTTACTTGGTAATAAATAGAAAGTGAGTTGCTTACAATTTTGGAGAAACCTTTTACGTCCTCTCCAGTCCAAGCATTATTCATTTCGCCATAGCTGCCAAATTTAGAAGCCATTAAATCGTGTTCCGATACAATTCCATTTAAAATAAATCGGTACGGTAATAAAGTGACGAAAACTTTTCCGCTTACCATCTTTTGAGAATTTTGTAAAAAAGCTTCAATATCGCGCATGGCAGGATCCAAGAATAAACCTTCGTGTAACCAACTGCCATACCATTCTGATAATTGTGCTTTCATGCTCAATTGAAATTTAGAAAGCGTATGTTTTTCTAATAAATGATGTGCTTTTAACGTAATTAAAGCTGAAGCCGCTTCAAAACCCACACGCCCTTTGATTCCGATTATCGTATCGCCCACGTGAATATCACGACCAATAGCAAACGGAGCGGCTATTTTTTCTAAATGTTGAATAGCTTCTGATGGATGAGGGAATTCAAATCCGTTAATGCCTACTAATTCTCCTTGTCTGAAAGTCAAATTGATTTTTTCTGCTTCTGTTTTTTCCAATGGAGAAGGAAAAGCGTCTTCCGGTAAATATTCGTGAGAAGTCAGTGTCTCTTTTCCACCAACAGAAGTTCCCCAAAGTCCTTTATTGATAGAATATAAGGCTTTTTCGAAATTCATTTCCACACCATTTTCTTTTAAGAATTCAATTTCAGCTTCACGCGATAATTTTAAATCACGAATAGGTGTAATGATTTCAATTTGCGGACAAATTACCGAGAAAATCACATCAAAACGCACTTGATCATTTCCTGCTCCGGTACTTCCGTGTGCTACAGCATCGGCATTAATTTGTAATGCATAATTGGCAATACTGGTCGCCTGAATAGTTCTTTCGGCACTAACCGATAACGGATAGGTGTTATTTTTTAAAACATTACCAAAAACCAAATATTTAATGCAACTTTCATAATAGCTTTTTACAGCATCTATGCAGTGATATGAATGGACACCTAGTGCCAAAGCTCGGCTTTCAATTTGTTGGATTTCTTCTTCTGAGAAACCACCAGTATTTACTGTCACGGCGTGAACTTCGTATCCTAAAGTTTTGGTTAAATAAATAGCACAAAATGAAGTGTCTAATCCTCCGCTAAATGCTAATACTACCTTCTTTTTCATTTTAAATTTTTGATTTTAATAGTTAAAAAATAACGTAATGATTTTTTTGTTTCCTTTTAATTTTTGAGAAATAATTTTAAAAAGTGATTGTTTCTTTTTCATATTTCTTAATCTTTCTTTGGCTAACGATTTCTGTTCAATTTTTAATCGTTTTTCTTTTCCCTTTTCAGCCGGATCCCATAGCATAGCGGTACACATACAGTTTTTACGGTCTTTGCTTTTTAGGATTTCGAAATTGACACAAGAAGAACAGCCTTTCCAGAAATCTTCATCTTGCGTTAATTCAGAATAGGTGACAGGTTCGTAACCTAAATCACTATTGATTTTCATAACTGCTAAGCCTGTGGTTAAACCAAAGATTTTAGAATCAGGATATTTAGTTCTGGAAAGATTAAAAACAGCTTGTTTAATCTTCTTCGCTAAACCAAATTGACGGAAATCTGGTGATACAATTAAACCAGAGTTGGCCACAAATTTTTCGTGGCTCCACGTTTCGATATAGCAGAACCCTGCCCAATCACCTTTTTCGGTAAGAGCAATAATGGCGTTTCCCTGCAACATTTTTTTTTCTAAATATTCGGGTGAACGTTTTGCAATGCCAGTGCCTCTCACTTTAGCAGAGGCTTCCATTTCGTTACAAATAGCTTCAGCATATTGTAAATGTTTTTCTGAAGCTTGTTCAATTTTAAATACCATAGAGTTCATATCCAAATAAGGCGACAAATATAGATACAAAATTTATTATCAATTTAAAATTAAGGATAAATAAACTTGATAAAACATCAATTTGGATAAAATATTTTTTTAAAACTACTCTTAAAGATATTTTATTTATTTTGCGTTTAAAAAATCTATAAAAACATATAATTTAATTACGTAATTTTGCATCCGAAAAATAAAAGTAAACATGATTTTACCTATTTATGGATACGGAGAGCCTGTTTTAAGAAAAATGGGGGAGGAAATATCTAAAGATTATCCAAATTTAAAAGAAACCATTGAGAATATGTATGAAACCATGTACCATGCACATGGAGTCGGTTTAGCAGCACCGCAAGTAGGATTACCTATACGATTATTTATTGTAGATACAGAACCTTTTGCTGATAGCGATGATGTTTCTAAAGAAGAAGCAGCACAATTAAAAGGATTTAAAAAGACTTTTATTAATGCTAAGATTTTAAAAGAAGAAGGCGATGTATGGGGATTTAATGAAGGTTGTTTGAGTATTCCAGATGTTAGAGAAGATGTTTTTCGTCATGAGAAAATTACAATTGAGTATTTTGACGAAGAATTCAATAAGAAAACAGAAGAATATGATGGTTTAATTGCTCGTGTTATTCAACATGAATATGATCATATTGAAGGAATTTTGTTTACGGACCATTTATCTACTTTGAAAAAGAAATTGGTTGGAAAAAAATTAATGAATATTATGGAAGGTAAAGCAAGACCTGACTATAAAATGAAATTTGCAAATAAAAAAGGGCGTTAAAAAGGTAATTAGTAAAAAGGGACTAGTAATTAGCAAGTACTGATTTTAAAGAAACTTTTTTACATTTCACTTTTCACTTTTCACTTTAAATAATATATTTGCCATCCTTTAATAAAATTAATGTTATGAGTGTTCAAAAAATATTAGCTATTTCTGGTAAGCCAGGATTATATGAATTAAAATTACAAACGAGAACTGGTTTTGTTGCTGAATCTTTAATTGATGGTAAAAAAATTACAGTTGGTTTAAGAAGTAATGTTAGTTTATTATCTGAAATAGCAGTATATACCTATACAGAAGAAGTTCGTTTAAGCGAAGTTTTTAAAGCTATTGCAACAAAAGAGAATGACGGTTTAGCATTATCTCACAAAGAAGACGAGGCTAAAATTAGAGATTATTTTAGAGAAGTTTTACCTGAATTTGATGAAGATAGAGTTTATACATCTGATATTAAAAAGATTTTAAACTGGTACAATTTATTACAACCAAAAGGTTTTGTAACTGTTGAGGCTTTAACTCCAAAAGAATCTAAAGAAGAAACAGCTGAATAAGTTGTTGAAAATATAAAACTCAAATCCTGTGTAAAAAGCACAGGATTTTTTATTTTTATACAAAATCTTGTCATTTATAATGTCACTTCGAGCGGAGTCGAGAAGTATTAAGATTTAACCATTTACCTTTTACCTTTTACCAATAAATTATGAACTCACGCCAACAACAACTCGACGCTTTCAACCGGTTATTAGATATTATGGACGATTTAAGAGAAAAATGTCCGTGGGATAAAAAGCAAACCTTAGAAAGTTTACGTCATCTTACCATTGAAGAAACTTATGAATTAGGAGATGCAATTTTAGACAACAATTTACAGGAAATTAAGAAAGAACTGGGCGATTTATTATTGCATATTGTTTTTTATGCGAAAATAGGAAGCGAAACTAATGATTTTGATATAGCCGATGTAGCAAACTCAATTTGTGATAAGTTAATAGATAGACATCCGCATATTTATGGAGATGTAGTGGTAGAGAATGAAGAGCAAGTAAAACAAAATTGGGAAAAGTTAAAACTAAAAGAAGGTAAAAAATCAGTTTTAGAAGGAGTACCCAAAAGTTTACCAGCATTAGTAAAAGCAAGTCGTATTCAAGATAAAGTAAAAGGAGTAGGGTTCGATTGGGAAGAGCCACATCAAGTTTGGGATAAAGTTCAAGAAGAGTTACAAGAATTACAAGACGAAGTAAAAGACGGAAATCAGGATAAAATAGAAGCTGAATTTGGCGATGTTTTGTTTTCGATGATTAATTATGCCCGATTTTTAAAAGTAAATCCAGAAGATGCTTTAGAACGCACCAACAAGAAATTCATGAAGCGCTTTATGTATTTAGAAAGTAAAGCTTCCGAATTAGGAAAACCTTTAGCGGATATGACCCTAGCTGAAATGGATGTGTTTTGGGAAGAAGCGAAGAAGTTGTAGTATTCAGTCTTCTGTCGCAGTCGTCAGTTCGAGTGATTTCGAAGAAATTGTATCGAGAACTAACAATTCCTAATTTGTCATACTGAACTTGTTTAACTTCGTTGAATCTTCGATTTCAATATCTCTTTTCTAAACACATAGCCACATTAGTATTGCATTGTGTTGATTTTAGGCATTTCATTTAACATAGTTTACATAGTTCTTAAATGATCTTATATGACTTAAATGTTTAATTTTGAACAATAAGCTATAGTCTTCTGTCGCAGTCGTCAGTTCGAGTGATTTCGAAGAAATAGTATCGAGAACAATTCATAATTCGTAATTTTTAATTCATAATTTAAATGTACTACGCCGTAATTTTTACATCAAGAAGAACCGAAGTAGAAGAATGCTATGCCGAAACCGCTATACGAATGATGGAATTAGCAAAACAGCAACCTGGTTTTATAGGTGTAGAAAGTGCACGAAATGAAATGGGTATTACGGTTTCCTATTGGGAAAGTTTAGAAGCTATAAAAACTTGGAAAGCAAACACCGAACATCTTTTTGCTCAAGAAAAAGGAAAATCTACCTGGTATAAAAACTACAAAGTACGCATTGCAAAAGTAGAACGCGAATATGAGTTTTAGTTTTTTAATTAATTTTCATTAGTTTCATTAAATGAATTTATTTTAAATAGAATTTTAAACTGAATAGATTCCTTTTTAGATTTTGGTAATTTTAGTGATAAAACTCTATTCTCAAATTCTTTCATTAGAATTAAATCAACATCATCTTTTACTGCAAAATTAACTTCATTGGTATCTTTTTTTAATTCGAAATGAACCATAATTTTACCAGATTTATCTGAATTCATAAATAAATCTTCAAAAATCTTTTTAGTTTCATTTATTATTTCTGTTAAATCTTCAACAGATGTATTTTCTCGAAGTTCTTCATCGGTATTTAAAAGTGTAATACTTTCTATAGCAGTTTCTTTTTCGCCTTTAGGAATATCTTTAACTTCTTCACCATTTCTATATTGAACAAAATTCTTGTTATTATTTGGAACTTCATCAAACCAAAATAATTTTAAATCTTTTGGATCTAAATTTAAAATGTAATTGTGTTCTTTGGTTTCAACAATTAAAAGTGGTTCTTCAATATCAAAAGAAATTACAGTCCAGTAATATGTTAATTCAAATTCAGTTGCTTTTCTAATTTTAAAATCAGATTTTATTTCATCTCTAAAAACATCCCAAATGATTTTTGAATCTTCAATACTTTTGCTAATTTTTCCTTTTAAAACTAGATTGTCAACATGAAACTCTACGTTTCCACCTTCAATTGTATTAATTTTTTCATATTCTTTGAATCTTCTCCACAAAATAGGTCCAATAATAAGATTCGTATCTGCTAGATCATATTTTGAATTATTAGTTAAGTTTTCCTGAATTAATAATTTAGCTTTTTCAACAATCTTTGGATTACTGTATTTGTAAACTATTCCTTCAGGAATTTTAATAGTTTCTTTCTTTTGTGAGTAGCAAGAAAAACTTAGAGATAATAATAAAATGACAAGTTTTATAGATTTCATATTTATTGAAGAATGATTTAGATTAAAATTTTTATAAAATAAACCCCAAGCTTTCACTTGGGGTTTGGTATTAAATTTCTCTTAATTTGCTTAGTTTTTCCTTCCACAATTTCAATTCGTCTTTGTGGCGATCAATGTTCTTTTGAACTTCTTTTAAGAAAGGATTATCTTTTTTAGCATTTGTAATAAACTGAATGTTGTTTTCTAACTGGAAAATCTCATTTTGTACTTCATCAATTTTCTTACGAATAAAGAATTGTTCTTTTTCTAATGCTCTTCCATCTTCGTTTTCTACCATTTGTTCTAATTTGGCATCAAACTTCATCATTTCAGTATCTTTTTTAGATAAACTTAATTTTTCGAATAAAGCATCTAAAATTTTATTGAATTTACCTTCAATATGACGACGGTTAAAAGGAACTTTTCCAATTGCTTTCCACGCTTCAATATGAGCTTTTATAGCATCTAAATCGGTTTTGTGATCTCCTGTTAACTCAAATGATTTTAAATCTTCTAAGTAAGCTTTTTTCTTATCAAAAGCTTCAACTTCAACTTTGTTTTCTTGATTTCTTACTTTGTGTAAACGATCAAAATAATGATTGCAAGCGTTTTTAAAATCTGCCCAAACTTTATCGGAATATTTTCTAGGAACATGGCCAATTTGTTTCCATTCTTCCTGAATTTGCTTCATTATTGGCGTAACCATGTTGAAATCTTCGTTGTCTTTTAAAGACTCCGCTTTTTCAACTAAAGCTAATTTTTTGTTTAAGTTTTCTTGTTGTTCGTGCTTTATTTCTTTGTAGAAATTGTTCTTTTTAGCGTTAAATCCGCGAACTGCAGTTTTAAAAGCATCCCAAGTTGCTTCGTTTACTTCAGCAGGAACGCGACCAGCTTTAAAGAACTGCTCACGTAAAGCTTCCATCTTTTTAATTTGGTTTTGCCATCCGTTGTGCGACGTAATTTCTTCGTTTCCTAAAGCATCAATTGCGCGAATAATATTGTTTTTATTGGCTAAATTATCTTCTTCTCTAGCTTTTGCATTAGCAAAGAAAGCTTCTCTTTTGTCGTGCATTTGTTTAGTAATATCACTAAACTCGTTCCAAATAGCTTCTCTTTGTTCTCTAGCAACCGGACCAATTTCTTCTTTCCAAACGCGGTGTAAAAGTTGTAATTCACGGAAAGCTTTTGCAATATCGCTTTCTTTCAATAATTCTTTTCCTCTTTCAATAATTGCTAATTTTTGCTCTAAATTTAATTTAAAGTCCTGATCTCTAGCTTCTTTGTCTAAGTGAATTAAATCGTAAAAACGTTCTACATGGAAATGATAATTGTTCCAAACAATGTTGTATTTATCTCTTGGAATAGCTCCAGCCGATTTCCATTGTTCGCGAATATCGTTCAACTTTTTGAACATATCGGCAATTGTTAAACTTTCATCTGTATTATCCACAAGATTTTTTAGTTCTTCAATTAACTCAGTTCTTTTTTGTAAGTTATGTTTTAGATTCTTTTGTAATTGGTTGTAATGATTATTGCGTTTTGTTTTATAATCATCATAAACTGCATCAAATTTGCTTTTTAATGGGAAATGATATTCAAACTCCGCGTTTTCATCATGATTTTCGGCATTAAACTCATCACGTTTTTCATCAATTAAATGATGATAGTGATTCATAAAAGCCTTACGAATTTCTTCTACGTGGTCTTTAATTGCCATAACTTTATGGTTTTTAACCAAATTGTCAAGTTCAGCAACTAACTCTTCCATAGACATCGGTTCGTAGTCTAAAAGCGGAATGTCGTGTTTATCACTAATTGAGTCGTCTTCATTTTCTTCTGCATTCGAATCATCGATTACGTCTTGTGCAGATTGGTTTTTTACAACAACATCTTCTTGCGACTCAAATTGTTCTTGTCCATCTGCTTCATGCAGGTTATCATTCATTTCTTCTAACATTATATAAATGCTTAAGGTTACTAATTGAGCCCGAAGATAATAAAGCGCCTCGAGAATTCAAAGAAAAACCGTTAAATGTATCCTTTTTTAACGATAATTAATACATTATTAAAATTGACTGAAATAAAAGCGATTTCATTTTCAATTAAGTAATGCTTAAAAGTAGTTGTACCAAAATAATTTACTTGCAGATTTCGTAACTTTGTATTAACTTTCAAAAGTTAACTTATTTTTATGACGGAAATCGACTTAGAAGCAGAAAATAAAGCAATTGCACAAGAATATAAAGAGTTGCTACGAATTAGTTATCAATCTTTAACAGATGAAGATAAAAAACTGATTCGTAAAGCTTTTGATGTGGCTGTAGAAGCACACAAAGACCAAAGACGAAAATCGGGTGAGGCTTATATTTTTCATCCTATTGCTGTAGCTAAAATTGTAGCTTCAGAAATTGGTTTAGGTGCTACTTCTATTGCGGCAGCATTAATGCATGATGTGGTTGAAGATACCGATATTACTGTTGAAGACTTAGAAAAAATGTTTAATCCTAAAATTGCTAAAATTGTTGAAGGATTAACTAAAATTGCCAAAGTTAAAACCGAACAAGATATTTCATTACAAGCAGAGAATTTTAGAAAAATGTTGCTTACACTAAATGAAGATGTTCGTGTAATTTTAATAAAAATTGCCGATAGATTGCACAATATGCAAACTATGGAAAGTATGGCCGATTATAAGCAAGCTAAAATTGCTTCGGAAACGCTATACATTTATGCACCACTTGCGCACAGATTAGGACTTTATAATATTAAAACACAATTAGAAGATTTAGGTTTAAAGTATACTGAGCCAGAAGTTTATAATCAAATTGTAAGTAAAATAAAAGAAACCAAGCAAGAGCAAGATGCTTATATAAAATCAATTTCAGATGTTTTGAGTAAATCTTTACAAGATGAAGGAGTAGATTTTATTATAAAAGGACGTCCAAAATCGATTTATTCGATACGAAGAAAAATGCGCGCGCAAAACGTCACTTTTGAAGAGGTTTACGACAAGTTTGCACTTCGTATTATTTATAAATCTAATCAGCATGACGAGAAATTCTTAGCTTGGAAAATTTATTCAGTTGTAACGGATCATTATCGTCCTAGTCCTAGTCGTTTAAGAGACTGGATTTCTTCGCCCAAATCTACTGGTTACGAAGCATTGCATATAACGGTTATGGGACCAAAAGGGCGTTGGGTTGAAATTCAGGTACGAAGCGAACGAATGGACGAAATTGCTGAAAAAGGTTATGCAGCGCACTACAAATACAAAAACGGCGACACCGAAGAACACACCTTAGAGGTTTGGTTAAATCAATTGAAAGAGGCTCTAGAAAATCAAACTTCTAGTGCAGTAGATTTTGTTGAAGATTTTAAACTTAATCTTTATTCTAAAGAAATTTATGTCTTTACACCAAAAGGAGATATTAAATCGTTACCAAAAGGAGCTACTTCATTAGATTTTGCCTTTGCCATTCACTCAGAAATTGGAATTAGAACAAGAGGAACTCGAGTAAATGGAAAATTAGTTCAGTTAAATCACGTATTAAACAGTGGCGATCAGGTAGAAGTAATTACTTCTCCTCATCAAAAACCTACTATGCAATGGCTCGATTATGTTACAACTTCGAGAGCTAAAACCAAAATTAAAAATGTTCTAAACGAAAATACCAAAAAAATAGCCGAAGAAGGAAAAGAACTACTCACCAGAAAGCTTCGTCATTTAAAAATTACTTTAAATGAAACAGTAGTAAACGAATTGGTTAATTATTTTAAATTGCAAACCAGTTTAGATTTGTTTTATAGAGTAGGAGTAGGAGTAATTGAAAATCAGCAGTTAAAAGATTTTGCAGCTCAAAAGAATAACACGCTGGTTAATTTCTTTAAGAAAACCATTAAAAGGGCGCCAAACACTCAGCCTACTGAGCAGATTAATAAAAATGAAATTAGTAAAAAATACGATTTATTGGTATTTGGCAACGAGCAAGAAAGGTTAGATTATAAACTTTCTAATTGTTGCAACCCAATTCCTGGTGATGATGTTTTTGGTTTTATAACAATCAACGAAGGTATAAAAGTGCACCGAAAAGATTGTCCAAATGCTATAAGTATGCGATCAAATTATGCATATCGTGTAATTCCTGCTAAATGGATAGATTCAACACAAGAAGAGTTTAAAGCCATTTTAGAAATTACAGGATTAGATACACTTGGTTTAGCAAATGAATTAACAAAAGTTATTTCGAGTCAAATGCATGTAAACATTCAAAGTTTAGCATTAAGTGGCGATGCGGGTATCTTTAATGGGAAAATTACTGTAGTTGTGCCTAATAATGTAGTTTTGAAAAAACTAATAGAAAACATCAAAAAAGTTGACGGAGTAGACAAAGTTACCCGAGTTTATCAAAACTAATTGTTGAAAAATTATAATAACTTATAAGACTAAACAATCTACTTTAATTATCTTTGCAACGTTTTTATTTAATATCAGATGGATAGCAGCAATAATCAAGAAATTGTAAAAAATGTATTTACCAAATATTTGGAAGAGAAAGCACATCGTAAAACACCTGAGCGATATGCAATTCTTCAGGAAATTTACAATTCAAATGAGCATTTTGATATAGAATCATTGTACATCAAGATGAAAAATAAAAACTACCGCGTTAGTCGAGCTACTTTATACAATACAATCGAATTACTTTTAGATTGTGGATTAGTAAGACGCCATCAATTTGGACAAAATCAAGCGCACTACGAAAAATCATATTTCGATAAACAACACGATCATATTATTTTAACCGATTCTGGTGAAGTAATCGAATTTTGTGATCCTAGAATAGAACAAATTAAAAAGACAATGGAAGAGATATTTGGTATTGAAATCCAAAATCATTCTCTCTATTTTTACGGAACCAAAAAATAATAAAAACAACTCAACTAAAACAACAAACAACACAATGACTGTAGATTTACTGTTAGGTCTTCAATGGGGTGACGAAGGAAAAGGAAAAATTGTAGATGTATTAACTTCAAAATACGATATCATCGCTCGTTTCCAAGGTGGACCAAATGCGGGACATACATTAGAATTTGACGGAATTAAACACGTTTTAAGAACTATACCTTCTGGTATTTTTCATAAAAATGCTATCAATATTATCGGAAACGGTGTGGTAATGGATCCTGTGGTTTTTCAAAAAGAAATTGAAGGATTAGCGAAATTCAATATGGATATTACTTCTAAATTGTTTATTTCTCGTAAAGCACACTTAATTTTACCTACACATCGTTTATTAGATGCTGCATCTGAAGCTTCAAAAGGGAAAGCCAAAATTGGTTCTACTTTAAAAGGTATCGGACCAACTTACATGGATAAAACAGGTAGAAACGGTTTACGTGTTGGAGATATCGAATTAGCAGATTTTAAAGAAAGATACCGTTCATTAGCAGATAAACATGAAGCAATGATTGCTTTCTACGATGTAGATTTACAATACGATTTAAAAGAAATGGAAGAAGAGTTTTTTGAAGCTGTTAAAGCACTTAAAATCCTTACTTTTATTGATAGTGAAGAATTTTTGAACAACGCTTTAAAAGAAGGAAAATCTATTTTAGCAGAAGGTGCTCAAGGTTCATTATTAGATGTAGATTTTGGAACTTATCCATTTGTTACATCTTCAAATACAACTGCTGCTGGTGCTTGTACTGGTTTAGGAATTGCGCCTAATAAAGTAAAAGAAGTATTTGGTATTTTTAAAGCATATACAACGCGTGTGGGTTCAGGTCCGTTTCCAACAGAATTATTTGATGAAGTTGGACAAACTATGGCAAAAGTAGGTAACGAATTTGGTTCAGTAACTGGTCGTCCTCGTCGTTGTGGTTGGTTAGATTTAGTAGCATTAAAGTATGCAGTACAAGTAAACGGAGTAACAGAATTGTACATGATGAAAGGTGATGTGCTTTCTGGTTTTGATACTTTAAAAGTTTGTACAGCTTATCAATACAAAGGTCAAGAAATTAAACATTTACCTTACAATATTGAGCCAGAAAATGTGGAACCAGTTTACACTGAAATGAAAGGTTGGAAAGCTGATTTAACTGGAATGTCTTCTTATGAAGAATTACCACAAGAACTAAAAGAATATATTACTTTTATTGAACAAGAATTATAAGTGCCAATTAAAGTAGTATCTGTTGGTCCAGATAGAACACAAACAATTATAAAATAATTTTGAAAAACGCTCTAATTAGAGCGTTTTTTATTTATAAAATATTCTTAATAATAAAAGGCATTAGTTCTTTTTAATTATTTTTGACAAAATTTTACTAGTTTGAAAAAAATAATAGTTTATATAGTTTTTATACTTGCTGCTTTACAAGTAGTTGTGGCTCAAGAAAACAAAAAAATTATCGTTGAGAATTCTGATTTTGTCGACAGAAATCAAAACGAAATTCCTGGTGCTACAGTTTTTACAGGTAATGTTAGAGTGCTACACAACGGTGTTAAAATCAATTGTAATAAGGTTTACTATTTTGATGCAGAAAACTATATTAAAGCTTTTGGAAATGTTCGAATAAATCAAGGCGATACCGTTCAAATGAACAGTCGCTATGCCGAGTATGATGGTAAAAAGGAATTAGCTTTTGCTACTGGCGATGTTTTTCTTCGTTCTCCAGAATCTACTTTAACTACAGATACAATCTATTTCGATAAAAAAAATCAAGTAGCTTTTTATAATAGTTACGGAACCATAATTAATAAAGACAATACCTTAAAAAGTAAATCAGGAAGATATTACGTAGCTTCAAAAAAGTATCAATTTAATACTAAAGTTGTTGTTACAAATCCAAAAGCAAAAATTGAAACAAATCATTTAGATTTTTACGAAAATTCGGGACATGCTTATGTTTTTGGACCTTCAACAATTACAAATCAAGGAAATGTAATTTATACCGAAAATGGTTTTTACGATACCAAAAATAATGTAGGAAAACTTCAGAAGAATTCTAAAATAACTTACGATAATAAAATTATTGAAGGAGACGATTTGTATTACGATCAATCCAAAAATTTTTCTCGAGCTATAAATAATGTAAAAATTACAGATACTATAAATAATATGGTTGCTCGAGGTCATTATGCCGAAATGTGGCGTGATGCAGCAACTCGAAAAGATTCTATCATTTTAACTAAAAGAGCAGTTGTAGTAACTAAAGTAGAAAATGATTCTTTGTTTATGCATGGCAAAAAGATTTTGGTAACTGGTCCGCCAGAAGATAGAACGATTAGAGCCTTCAACAATGTAAGGTTTTATAAAACAGATATGAGCGGAAAATGTGATTCTATTCATTCTAACAATAAAACAGCTCTTACAAAATTAATTGGTAATCCAGTAGTTTGGAATCAAGATAATCAAATGACGGGAGATGTAATGCATTTAATTGGAGATAATACCACACAAAAATTAGACTCTTTAAAAGTGCTTAATAATGCTTTTTTAATTCAAAAAGATACATTAAGTGAAAATGGTTATAACCAAATTAAAGGAATTGATTTGTTCGGTAAATTTAAAGATAATAAGTTAAGCCAAGTTGATGTAAAGCGTAATGCAGAGGTTATTTATTATATGTATGACGATGATAATCAATTAATAGGAATTGATAAGAAGAAGTGTAGCGAAATTACAATGGAAATTGTAGATAATCAAATTGAAACAGTTACTGCTAAAAAAGATGTAGAAAGTTTATTACATCCCGAAAACGAATTTCCCGAAAATGTTAGAAAACTAAGGGGTTTTATTTGGAGAGGAGATGAGCGAATTCGTTCAAAAGAAGATATTTTTCCAGAGGAAGAAAATATTATTCACGAACAAATTTTAATCGAAAGCAAGAAAAAAGCTGAA
The DNA here is from genome assembly GCA_030145825.1 of Flavobacterium sp. Taxonomy (GTDB): domain Bacteria; phylum Bacteroidota; class Bacteroidia; order Flavobacteriales; family Flavobacteriaceae; genus Flavobacterium. The sequence goes on along the minus strand of JAIXHM010000010.1, from coordinate 3,151 downwards.
GAAGAAGATGTTCCAATGGAAGTTCTGCCTGAAACTTTAGATTACGATAAAAATAATCCAAAACCCAAAGTAATTCCCGATTTACAATCAGAATAAACTAAATGCTTAAAGACTTTTTTGAATATCAAGCCCAAACTTCCCCACATCCATTAGCAATGGAAATTTCTAGGGCAGAAGGAAGTTATATTTACGATACTAATAATAATGCTTATCTAGATTTTGTTGCTGGAGTATCTGCAAATACATTAGGTCACCAACCTAAAAGAGTTAATGATGCTATTAAAGCGCAGCTCGATAAATATTCACATGTAATGGTTTATGGCGAATATGCGCAACATCCAGCTACCGAGTTTTGTAAGTTATTAGCAGCTCATATGCCAGCTCCGTTGACTAAAACCTATTTGGTAAATTCTGGTACAGAGGCAATTGAAGGTGCTTTAAAATTAGCTCGTAGAGTAACTGGAAGAAGTCAATGGATTTCATGTTACAATGCTTACCACGGAAATACAATGGGAAGTATGAGTGTTATGGGCTTTGAAGAACGCAAACAAATTTTTCGGCCTTTAATTCCAGATGTCGATTTTATAACTTTTAATAACGAAGCCGATTTAGAGAAAATAACTACTAAAACAGCGGGAGTTTTATTAGAAACCATTCAAGGAGGAGCTGGATTTATACAACCTGAGAACGATTTTCTTAAGAAAGTACGTGAACGTTGTACGGAAGTTGGTGCTATTATGATTCTAGATGAAATTCAACCTGGTTTTGGCCGTACAGGAAAATTATTTGGTTTCCAAAATTATGATATCGTTCCAGATGTTGTCGTGATGGGAAAAGGAATGGCAAGCGGAATGCCTGTTGGTGCTTTTACAGCTTCAGCAGAAATGATGGATTTACTAAGTCATGATCCTAAATTAGGTCATATCACTACATTTGGAGGACATCCTGTAATTGCCGCAGCATCATTAGCAACTTTACAAGAAGTTACTGAAAGTAATTTAATGAAAGAAGCTTTAGAAAAAGAAGCTTTATTTAGAGAGTTATTAGTGCACCCGCTTATAAAAGAAGTAAGAGGAAAAGGATTAATGCTTGCAGCTATGACAGAAAGTCCTGAAATAACGAATCAGGTTATTTTAGAATGTCATAAAAGAGGCGTTATTCTATTCTGGCTTTTGTTCGAAGGAAAGGCAATTCGCATTACGCCACCGCTCACGATTAGTAAAGAAGAAATTAGAAAAGGTTGTGGCATTATTATTGACGTATTAAACGAAATAGCAAATTGTTAATTAAATTGTTTAAAACAATTTGTTATATAAAAATTATGCCCTTTTAAAATCCTTAATTTTAATAAGGACAAAACCATAAACTGAAGTAGCTATGAGATTGAGTCACGATGAAGAAGAAAACAACCTTTCGTTATCCAAATTTGAATCGATGTTGAAAACCAATAAAGTTTTCTTTTTTGATTCAGAAGAGTTTGAAGATATTATTCTTCACTATATGGATACAGGCCGAATGAATTTAGCTAAAAGAGCTTTAAAATTAGGGCTAGAGCAACATCCAAAATCTACAGGATTAAGATTAGTTCAAGTAGAAATGTTGGTTTACGAAGATAAACTAGATTTAGCGGAAAGATTATTGCAAGAATTGTATGCAATAGAACCAACCAATGAAGAAATTTATATACAGCAAGCTCAAATTCATTCGAAGCGAGATCAGCATGAAAAAGCTATCGAAACTTTAAAACTTGCCTTGAAGTATACCGATGATTTAGCCGATGTTTATTCTATGATAGGAATGGAATATCTATTTATGGATGATCTGGAAAAGGCTAAAGATTATTTTATATTATGTTTAGAAGAGGACGATCAAGATTATTCGGCATTATATAATGTGGTTTATTGTTATGATTTTTTGGAACAAAATGAAAAAGCTATTGAGTATTTAGAAAGTTTTATTAATCGAAATCCCTACAGCGAAGTAGCTTGGCATCAATTAGGACGTCAGTATTATGCTTTAAAAAATTATGAAAAAGCTGTTTGGGCATTCGATTATGCTACTATAATTGATGATACTTTTTTGGGTGCTTTTATGGAAAAAGGAAAGTCACTCGAAAAACTAAAACGTTATGAAGAGGCAATCGAAAGTTTTAAAACTACTATAGAACTAGACGATCCAACATCGTTTGCTTTGTTGCGAATTGGAAAATGCTATGAGCGTTTAGGAAACAGAGAAAAAGCACTTAAATATTACCATAAAACAGTTCACGAAGATCCACTTTTAGATAAAGGTTGGATTGCAATTACTGATTTTTATATTCGCCAAAAAAACTTCCAAAAAGCTTTATATTATGTAAATAAAGCAATAGGTATAGATGGAGAAAATAGTTTTTATTGGAAAAGATATGCAGCTATTAATGAAGCTTTGAATTTTTATGAAGAAGCAGAATTAGGTTATCGTAGAGCCTTTGAAAGTGGCGATATTAATTTAGATACATTTATATTGTGGTCTAATATGTTGCAATTTTTAGGAGAATTTGAAAATAGTGTTGAAATTTTATTGCAAGCTTCAGATGTATTTTCAGATGAATTTGAAATAGAATATCGATTGGCAGGATTATATTATCTTTTAGGAGAAAATGATAAAGGTAAGTTTCACTTAAGTAATGGTTTACGATTAAATTTTGCAAATCATACTATTTTAGAAGAAAACTTCCCATTTGCTTGGGGAAGTGAAGAAGTTCAAGCTCAAATTGAAAAGTTTAGATTAAAATAACTTTTAATACTAGTACAAGAGTCATTCTTTAACTATTTTTGTTTTAGAATGACTTTTTTTATGACTATGAGAAAAATATTTCCAGATTATTTATTGATTACTTTAAAAGGCATTGCTATGGGAGCTGCCGATGTTGTTCCGGGAGTTTCTGGTGGAACTATTGCATTTATTTCCGGAATCTATCAAGAGTTAATTGACAGTATTAATAAAATTAATATTGGTACACTAAAGACTTTAAAAAACAATGGTTTAAAAGCAGCTTGGGGCTCTGTAAATGGCAATTTTTTATTAGCATTGTTATCAGGAATTGCAATAAGTGTTTTAACTTTTTCTAAAGTTATTACGCATCTATTAGAAACACAGCCTATTTTAGTTT
>JAIXHM010000009.1 GCA_030145825.1 Flavobacterium sp. | reverse complement strand
AAAATAATGTTTCATTAGGTTTACGTTTCGATTTCAATTAAAAATTTTGGGTTAGGTTTCATACTAAAGCCTACAATGATGTATTTTCCTTGTAGGTTTTTTTGTGGAACTTTGTATCTTTGACTTCTGCCAAAATTCTTAAAAAATTGATTACACAAAATACCATTGATGCTGTTTTTGAAACCGCCCGAGTAGAGGAGGTTATTGGCGATTTTGTGCAATTGAAACGTGCAGGAAGTAACTTAAAAGGATTGAGTCCGTTTGTAAACGAAAAATCTCCTTCCTTTATGGTGTCTCCTGTGAAACAAATTTGGAAAGATTTTAGTTCAGGAAAAGGAGGAAATGTGGTGACTTTTTTAATGGAACACGAACATTTTAGCTATCCCGAAGCTATTCGATATTTGGCAAAAAAATATAATATTGAAATTGAAGAAACCGAGCAAACTTCTGAAGAAAATGCACTTGCAAATGAAAAAGAGAGTATGTATTTGGTATCCGAATTTGCAAGTAAGTATTTTCAAAATGTATTATTAAATACAGAAGAGGGAAAAGCAATAGGTCTAACTTATTTTAAAGAACGTGGTTTTACAAACGAGACAATTAAAAAATTTAATTTAGGTTATTCTCCCGATGTTTGGGATGCTTTTACAAGCGAAGCACTTGGTAAAGGTTATAAATTAGAGTTTTTAGATAAAACCGGATTAACTATTGTAAAAGAAGAAAAGCAATTCGACCGATTTAAAGGTCGTGTTATGTTTCCTATTCAAAGTATGAGTGGCCGCGTTTTAGGTTTTGGTGGAAGAATTCTAACCAATGATAAAAAAGCGGCAAAATATTTAAATTCACCTGAAAGTGAAATTTACCATAAAAGTAAAATTCTGTACGGAATTTATCATGCAAAACAAGCTATAGCCAAACAAAATAACTGTTATTTAGTTGAAGGTTACACCGATGTAATTCAGTTTCATCAAGCAGGAATCGAAAATGTAGTGGCGTCTTCGGGTACCGCTTTAACACCAGATCAAATTAATTTGGTAAAACGATTAACGCCAAATATGACGGTGCTTTTCGATGGTGATGCGGCAGGTTTAAGAGCGTCAATTCGCGGAATCGATTTAATTCTAGAAGCAGGAATGAATGTGCGTGTTTGTGCTTTTCCTGATGGAGAAGATCCTGATAGTTTTGCAAAGAAAACACCTTATGAAGAGTTAGTAGTTTACTTAGAAAATAACGCAAAAGATTTTATTCAGTTTAAAGCTTCACTTTTAATGGACGAAGCTAAAAATGATCCTATTAAAAAAGCCGATCTAATTCGGGATATGGTGGTAAGTATCTCAAAAATTTCAGACCGAATAAAACGTGAAGTTTATATTCAAGAATGTTCTAGAATTATGGATATTTCAGAGGACGTTTTATTTAATACTTTGGCACAATTAGATAAAAAGGATCTTAAAGATGCGAATAAAAAGTTTGTTCAAGAACAAAAAGAAAATGCTTTTTCAGTAATTAAGAATGAAGCACCAACTTCAAGATTACTCACTGCGGAAGAAATTGCTAATTTATTGGAACAAAAAATAATTGAAATTTTAATTTTATACGGAAATAAAGAAATAGAATTTGAAGAAACTTATTTGCGTTTAAATGAAGATGGAGAAGAAGAAAACTTTACAGAAAAAAGAACGCTTAAAATTTTTGAAAAAGTCTACATGAATCTTCAAGAAGACGAAATTGAATTTTCAAATCCTATTTTTAAAAATTTGGTCAACCAAATTCTTAATGTTTATTTACAAAAAGGAAGTTTTGAGAAAAATGAATTTTCTAATCATTTAGACGAAACAACTGAGCCTATTGTTATCGATATCTTAATGAATGAAGATAAATATTCACTAGACGGTTGGCTCGAAAAAAAGCAAGTTTTTGTAAAAGCTAAAGACGACGAACAAGTTTTAAAAAATTTAATAAACGAGACATTAATTTCTTATCGAGAATTCTTAATTCAAAACTTAACAAAATGTTTGGTTGAAGATTTTACTGAAAAGAAAGTAGAAACTTCAATTGAAGAATTAATGCAAACTATAAACGACTACAACGCTTTAAAAGTAGCGGTAAGTAATAGTATTGGAAGAATTAGAACCGATTTTTTTAAATAATATCTAAAGTTTTAGCTTTCGATAACAAATCAACCAAATTAGTAACATCTAATTTTGCTAATAATCGCAATTTATAAGTACTAATTGTTTTTTCATCAAGATTTAATATTTCAGCAATTTCTTTGTTTTTCTTACCGTCATTTAAATAGCGCAAAACCTCAATTTCTCTTGTAGAAAGTTTTTTGAACAAACGCTCTTTTTTCTTACCACGACCTAGTAAATCAATTTGTTTTCTTACATCATCACTATAAACAACACCGCCATCGATTATTTTTTTTAGAGCATTTTCAAGTTCTTTTAAAGACGATTTTTTTTCAACATAACCTTTAACACCAGCTTTAATTGCAGTGGGAGCATACATTTTTTCAGAAACTGCAGAGAAAATTACAATTTTTGTTTCTGGAAAATCTTTTGTAAGTTCTTTTAAATCTCTAATACTAGAAATTCCATCAAGTTCGATGTCTAAGATTAAAATATCTACGTTTTTGTTTTGAAGTATGTTGAGCAAACTTTCTAAATTTGTAGCTAAACTAGAAACGTCGAAGAAAACACTATCCTTAAAGTAGGATTTCACTCCTTGTAAAACAACCGGGTGATTGTCAGCGATACAAATCTTAGTCATGGCAATAAATTTTTGTTACTGCAACAGCGCCTATCAAAGATAATAAAAAAATGTAATTTCTTGTTAAATTTTTACGATTATTTTAATTCTTTAGGAATCACACAAACTGGGATAGGATTCATTTTATGCTGGTTAATTGTATTTAAACGCTTGTAAATTTTGTAAACATCAGCTTCTCTTCCCGAAAACTCATCAGCGGTTTTGCCTAATTCTACTTGTTGCATAGCCCATTCTAGTTCGTCATAACTTGCGCCTATTTGATCTTCATCCGATAAATCATTCTCATATAATCCATCTGATGGTTTTGCAACTAAGATACTATCGGGTACTTGTAAAAATTTAGCCAATGCTTTTACTTCACTTTTAACCAAATCGGCAATCGGACTCACATCGACGCCGCCATCTCCATATTTTGTGTAAAAGCCTACGCCAAAATCTTCTACTTTGTTTCCAGTTCCTGCAACTAATAAACCTCTAATTCCTGCATGAAAATACAAAGTTGTCATTCTTAAGCGTGCACGAGTATTTGCTAAGGTAATATCAAGTGTTTTTCTTTCGTCATTTTGTTCTACTTGATTCGAAAAAGCGTCAAAAACAGGTGTTAAATCGGTTCTGATTTCGGATACGTTTGGAAATCTTCTTTTTAACTGTTTAATATGTTCAATTGCTCTATTTACGTGACTTTGATGTTGATGAATTGGCATTTCTACACAAAGAGTTGGTAAACCAGTTTGTGCACATAAAGTAGAAGTTAATGCGCTGTCAATTCCTCCAGAAATTCCAACTACAAAACCATTTACTTTTGCATTAGTTGCATATTCTTTTAACCAATTTACAATGTGTTGGTTTATTTTTTCTGAGTTGAAAGTTTCTGATATTGGCATTGTTTTATTTTTAAATGATGAATACTTTTTTCTATTTTGTTTCTTCTAAAGTTGATACTATAAATGTATCTTTGCCGTTATTTAAACAATGTCTCAAATTTAAAAATTGTTTTCTTTATGAAAAAGCTTTTAATGCTTTCTTTATTAATTCTGTTATTGTCATGTGGAGATGATAAAAAAGAGAAGGAAATTGTAGTAACACAACCTGTTGATGTAAAAATTGAACGATTTGATAAGTTGTTTTATGAATCGAAACCAGAAGATTTACAAACGCTAAAAGCTAATTATCCTTTCTTTTTTCCGCCAGGTAATGAAGATACAGTTTGGACTAACAAATTGAGTAATCCATTATTAAAAGAATTGTACCAAGAAGTCCAAAAGAAATATGGAGACGATAAAGTTTTAGAAAAAAATGTTGGAGATTTAGTAGGTCGAATTAAACACTTCTTTCCAGAATCTAGAACACCTAGAGTTATTACTTTAATTAATGAAGTAGATAGAGAAGCAAAAGTAATTTATGCAGATACTTTAGCCATAATTTCACTGGATTGTTATTTAGGCAAAGATCATAGATTTTATACTGATTTTCCAGAGTTTGAAAAAATTGGTTTCGAAGAAAATCAAATGCTTCCTGATTTAGTAAATAGTTTTATGCAAGGAAAAATTGCTTCGCCATCTGATCGATCATTGTTGTCGCAAATGATTTATTATGGGAAATTACTTTATGCAAAAGATGAGTTAATTCCTGAAGTTTCAGATGCTGCAAAAATAGGTTATACCGAACAACAATTAGAATGGTGTAAAGCAAATGAAGCACAAATGTGGAGTTATTTTATTGAAAATAAATTGTTATACGAAGCCAATCAAAAAAACGAGTTTCGATTTATTCACGAAGCGCCATTTTCAAAATTTTACTTAGAAATAGATAATGAATCTCCTGGTAAAGTTGGGCAATGGTTAGGTTGGCAAATTGTTAGAAGTTTTATGAATAATAATTCATTTTCATTCAATCAATTATTAGAATTAGATGCCAAAACAATATTTGAAAGATCAAAATACAAACCCGAAAAATAATGAGTACTAAAAAAACAGATATAAAAATTTCAGTAGAGTTAGACGAAAATAATGTTCCAGAAAAACTTAAATGGTCGGCTCAAGACGGTGGTGTAGATGCGGCTGAAGCAAAAGCAATGTTGTTGTCGATTTGGGATCACAATCAAAAGGAAACCTTGCGAATTGATTTATGGACGAAAGATATGCCAGTAGATGAAATGAAACAATTTTTCCATCAAACTTTAGTAGCAATGGCCGATACTTTTGAACGTGCAACTACTGATGAAAAAATGAGTGCAACAATGCGTGATTTTTGTGATTACTTTGCTGAAAAACTAGAGTTAAAAGCCTAAAGATTCTATTTACGTAGTTTATTTTATAGACTTTTTATCTAAATCTTTAAATATTTTCTTCAAACATCCGTACAATAGTTTTTGCGATGATTTGGAAAGTGTAATGTTATTGCTTTTCTTTTCAATATTTTCTGTAACTCCAATAGCTTGTTTGTTGTAAATAATTTCTTGAGTGTTTAAATCATAAATGATTAATTGAAGAGATACTTCGTTTGTCAAGTTGTTATTAAATTTTGATGGTGTTGCATCAATTGAGCCTAATTCGTTTTCTAATATTTCCGCTTTAATTTGAATAAAAAAATCGTAATTAGTACCAATTTTAATTTGCTTAAGTTGTTCTTTATTCAGAGAAAAATTATTTTTTTGAGCAATTAATACTTTTTCATTAAAAATTGTATTGAATCGATGGTCTAATTTTTTTTCAAAATAATTAGTTGTCATATATGTGAGTTCATCCTCATTCTCTTTCGATGTTTGTATTCTGTCTAAAAGCCAATTTCCTTCAGAAAAATTCACTCCAGTTGTTATATAGTCATCCTTAAAGTAATATTTTGGTAAATTACAAGCAGAAAATAACACTATTAGAATAAATAATTTAATAACTTTCATTCTTGAAAAATTCTTTATTTACATCGTCTATAAAAGTTAAAACTTCATCTTTTCCAAAATTATCTAGCGATGATGTAACAAAATATTGAGGTATTTCTTCCCAGCCTGTTGCTAAAAGTTTTTTGCGATAGGCTGCTATATTTTGTTGCGCTTTTACTTTGCCAATTTTGTCGGCTTTCGTAAAAATAATACAAAAAGGAATCTGACTTTCGCCAAGATAATTAATAAAGTCTAAATCTATTTTTTGAGCTTCAAGTCTAATATCGATAAGAACAAATCCGCAAACTAATTGTTCTCTTTGCTCAAAATATTCTGTAATAAATTTTTGGAAAACTGCTTTGGTCGATTTTGAAACTTTAGCATATCCATAACCAGGTAAATCAACTAAATACCAATTGCTGTTAATCTTAAAGTGATTAATTAATTGTGTTTTTCCAGGTTTTGATGAAGTTTTAGCTAAGCTTTTCTTACCTGTTAACATGTTGATTAATGAACTTTTTCCAACATTAGAACGTCCAATAAATGCATATTCTGGTAACGGTTCATTCGGACATTTCTTTACATCCGAATTGCTAATGATAAACTCTGCGCTATTAATCTTCATTTTTTTAAAATTAAAATTCCCCAAAAAGGGGAATGTTTAAATATTATTTTTTTCTAACCAACTTAACAAAAGTCTGTTGAATTCATCCGGATGTTCCATCATGGCAGCATGACCACATTCGTTAATCCAAAACAATTCAGAGTTGGGAAGTAATTTATTAAATTCTTCTGCTACTTCAGGTGGAGTTACCTTGTCGTTTTTACCCCAAATAATACAAGTTGGTGTCGTCATTTTGGGTAAATCCTTTGCCATATTGTGTCGAATTGCACTTTTAGCAATAGTAAGCGTTTTTAAAAGCTTCACTCTGTCGTTTACTGTTGCAAATACTTCATCCACAATTTCTTTTGTAGCTACTTTTGGATCATAAAAAACATCTTCACTTTTCTTTTTGATGTATTCATAATCACCTCTTTTAGGATAACTTTCTCCCATTCCGCTTTCATAAAGTCCAGAACTTCCAGTTATAACTAATCCTTTCATTAATTCCGGATACATTTTTGTGTGATATAACGCAATATGTCCACCTAATGAATTTCCTAAAAGTATTACTTTTTCAAATCCTTTATAAATAATAAAATCTTTAACAAATTTTGAAAAAGCCTTTACGTTGGTCTTCAGTATGTTTTGAGTGTATAAGGGTAACTCAGGAATTACTACTTTATATCCATGTTTTGGAAAAAAATTAGCAACACCATCAAAGTTACTCAATCCGCCCATTAAACCGTGTAATACTATGATTGGAGTACCTTCTCCAGCTTCAAAGTAAGTATATTTTTTATCTTTTTTGAGCATATTCTATTTCCAATTATTCAATTGAAATTTCAGCAAACTTACGCAAATTTAAGTTATACACCAATTATCATCTTATTTAATGTTTTAGAATGATTTTTTTATTCGATTTTTTTTATTAGTGAATATACAATTGAAAATTGTAAGTATTTGATAATTAGTTTCCAATTTCATTTTGTTAATAAATCTTCTAGCTTGTTTTTTAACTCAAATTTAATGTAGCTATTGAATTCTCTAACTTTTTAAATGTTTGCCGAAATTTTATTTGTAGGAAAATATTTTTTAAAGTGGAAAACTTATTAACAAAGTGGGGTTTTGTGGTAAAAAGTGGTAAATATTTTATATTTTTGTCTAAAACTAAGTCAGAAAATGAATTCATTTATAGGAACATACGAATGTAAAGTAGATGTTAAAGGGCGTCTAATGGTTCCTGTTGCGCTTAAAAAGCAAATGAATGATTTAGAGGCTGGTTTTGTTTTAAAAAGGTCTGTTTTTCAGCCTTGCATGGAGTTGTATCCAATGGAAGAATGGAATAAAATGATGGCAAAAATTAATAAACTGAATCGTTTTGTAAAAAAGAATGATGATTTTATTAGAAGATTTACAGCAGGAGTTAAAGTGGTTGAGATTGATGCTAATGGAAGATTGTTGATTCCAAAAGACTTAGTTGTGTTTGCTAAAATTGATAAAGATGTAGTGCTTTCTTCGGCTATTAATATCATAGAGATTTGGGATAAAAATCTTTATGAAGCTTCTATAGAAAGTTCGGTTGATGATTTTGCTTCTTTAGCAGAAGAGGTAATGGGGAATTTAAATTTTGATGAAGATGGAATATCATAATCCGGTTTTATTAAAAGAAACGGTTGATGGTTTAAATATTAAGCCTGATGGAGTTTATGTAGATGTTACCTTTGGTGGAGGTGGACATTCTCGTGAAATAATGTCAAGGTTGGGTGAGAATGGTAAATTGATAGCTTTTGATCAAGACGAAGATGCGTTGCAAAATGCAATTGATGATGAAAGGTTTTTGTTGATAAATGAAAATTTTAGAAATATTAAGAGGTTCTTGCGATTTCATGGAATTAAAGAAGTAGATGGAATTTTAGGAGATCTTGGTGTTTCGTCGCATCAATTTGATGTGGCTGAAAGAGGTTTTTCTACTCGTTTCGATGCAGAATTAGATATGCGCATGAGTAAGCGTGGCGATTTAAGTGCTTATCATGTTGTGAATGAATATGATGAACAAGATTTGAAAAGAGTTTTTGTTCAGTATGGCGAATTGAAAAATGGTGGAGCAATGGCAAATGTTATTGTTTCGGCTAGAAAAGACAAACAAATCAGAAATACAGAGCAGTTAAAACAAGTTTTGGCTAAGTTTTTACCAGCTCACAAGAGTAATAAAATTTTAGCTCAAATATATCAGGCAATTAGAATTGAAGTGAATCAAGAGATTGAAGTTTTAAAGGAGTTTTTAGAGCAATCTTTAGAAATTTTAAAGCCAGGTGGTAGATTGAGTATTATATCATATCATTCGCTTGAAGATAGATTGGTAAAGCGTTACATGAGAAATGGAATGTTTGAAGGTGAGCCAGAACGCGATATGTTTGGTCGATTTGAAGTTCCTTTTAAAAGTATAGAAAAGTTAATTGTTCCTACAGAAGAAGAAATTGCAATTAACAACAGAGCAAGAAGTGCGAAGCTTAGAGTGGCTGAAAAAATCTAAGTTATGAAACAGGGAGTTTATAGCCTTTTGAAAGCAAAATTTTTAGTGAGTGATGATGCTCTTAAAAATTGGAAGTTCATTGTTTTTTTAATTGTCTTAGCGATGATCATGATTGCAAATAATCATTGGTACGATGCTAAAAATTATAAAATAACCGAGTTAACGAATAAAGTTAAGGAGTTGCGTTCAGAGTTTGTAGATAAGCGTTCTGAGTTGATGAAATTAAAAATGGAATCAACAGTTTCGAAAAAAATGGAAGAAAGAAATATTTTTCCAGCTGAAGTTCCTCCAACAAAAATTATAGTAAAACAAAAAGAAAATAAAAGTAAAAGTTTTTTTGAACGATTAAAAATATGGCAGTAAACCAAAAAAATACAAATTATAGAATGTATTTAGTGGCCTTCACTATGTTCGTGATGGCTGTTTTGGTTTTGGTTAAATTAAATAATATTCAATGGATAGATGGCGAATATTATAGAAAATTGGCAAAAGAACGTACAGTTAAAAATTTTATTATTCCGGCAAATAAAGGGAATGTGTATTCGGCTGATGGAAGTTTATTAGCAACATCAATTCCAGAATATACCATCCGTTTTGACGCCTTATCACCTTCAGCTGAAAACTTTTCTGAACTTATAAAACCATTGAGTGATTCAATGGCAAAAATGTTTGGAAAATCGACAGGTTTTTATCAATCAGAATTACAAAAAGCTCGAAATAATAAAAATCGCTATTTCTTAATTGCACGTAAATTAAGCTATACCGATTATATGCGTGTTAAAAGTTTTCCTTTGTTTAACAAAGGGCCTTATAAAGGCGGAATCATTATCGAACAAAAAACAGTTCGTTCGCATCCTATTGGATTAGTTGCTCAAAGAACAATTGGTTATGAAAGAGAAAATGCCGATGGTTCTGCAAATGGAAAAGGTTTAGAATTTGCTTTTAGTTCTTATTTGAACGGAAAAAATGGGCACCGCATGATGCAAAAAATTGCTAAAAGTCAATGGAAACCTATTAGCGATAATAATGAATTAGAGCCTCAAGATGGTTACGATATTATCTCGACAATCGATGTATATATTCAAGATATTGCGCATCATGCACTTTTAAAACAATTAGAACATTATCAGGCCGATCATGGTTGTGTTGTGGTAATGGAAACTAAGACTGGAGAAGTAAAAGCGATTTCAAATTTAGGTCGAGCAGATGATGGTTCATACTACGAAACACAAAATTATGCTGTAGCAGAATCGCACGAGCCAGGTTCAACATTTAAATTGGTCGATTTGATTGCACTTTTAGATGATAAAAAAATTGATACCAGTAAAGTGTACGATACAAATGGTGGTGTAATTGAATATTATAATAGAAAAGTAAGAGATTCTAAAAAAGGTGGTTACGGAAAAATTTCAATTGCAAGAGGTTTCGAACTTTCTTCAAACACTGCATTAGTAAAAGCTGTAACCGATAATTATGCCAGCAATCCACAACAGTTTGTAGATAGAATTAATAGTTATGGTTTAAATAAGCCTTTAGGATTGCAATTAGTAGGAGAAGGAAAACCTAGAATTCCTCAACCTGGAGATAAAAATTGGTACGGTACAACCTTACCTTGGATGGCATTCGGTTATGGAGTTGCAATGACGCCGTTGCAAACTTTAACTCTTTACAATGCCGTAGCAAATGATGGTAAAATGATAAAACCACTTTTTGTAAAAGAAGTTAAAGAATGGAATAAAACCATTAAAAAATACGATACCGAAGTAATTAATCCTAAAATTGCTTCAGAAGAAACTTTGAAAAAAGTACGTGCAGTTTTAGAAAATGTGGTAAAAAAAGGAACAGGTTCAAAGTTATATTCTAAAGATTTTTCAATGGCAGGTAAAACGGGTACTGCTCAAGCGAACTATAGAGATAAGTCAAAGTTACATTATGTGTCCTCTTTTGTGGGATATTTTCCAGCAAATGAACCTAAATATTCTTGTATTGTAATTGTGCATAAACCTAATGTTGCTGCAGGATATTACGGAGCCGATGTTGCAGGCCCTGTTTTTAAAAGAATTGCACAAAAAATTTATACCGATTCGCCGCCAACAAATCATATCAAGAATATTGATTCTGAAATTGCTTTGGTAGAACAAAACTATAATTCGTACTATAAAAAAGCGCAAGATATAACTACTAAAGTTCCTAATGTAAAAGGAATGCAAGTTATGGATGCAATTGCATTATTAGAAAATTTAGGATTTAAAGTAAAAGCAAACGGATTAGGTAAAGTAAAATCTCAATCCATTCAAGCTGGTGAAGCTATTCATAAAAATAAAACAATTGTATTAGAATTATCGTGAATATTTTAAAAGACATATTATATAAAGTACATCTAGAGGCTGTTCAGGGAGCAACTGATATTGCAGTTAATAAAATTGAGTTTGATTCCAGAAAAGTAGAACTGAACGATATTTTTGTTGCAATTCGTGGAACACTTTCAGATGGTCACGATTTTATAGAAAAAGCAGTTAATCAAGGTGCTGTGGCAATTGTTTGTGAAGAATTTCCTTCTAAAATAGTAAACGGAGTTACATATGTTAAAGTTGAAAATTCAAACGAGGCTTTAGCGCATTTGGCAAATAATTTTTATAATAATCCTTCTTCAAAATTACGTTTGGTTGGTGTAACTGGAACTAATGGTAAGACTACAATTGCTTCTTTGTTGTACCAAATGTTCAAAAAAGCAGGTTACAAAGTTGGTTTGCTTTCAACTGTAAAAATTATGGTTGATGAAACTGAATACAAGGCGACTCATACTACTCCAGATTCATTAACCATCAATCATTTTCTAAATGAGATGATTGAAGTAGGATGTGAATTTTGTTTTATGGAAGTTTCTTCTCACGGAATTCATCAAAAAAGAACGGAAGGTTTGCATTTCGAAGGCGGAATATTTACAAATCTTTCTCACGATCATTTAGATTATCACAAAACATTTGCAGAATATCGCGATGTAAAAAAATCATATTTCGATAATCTTCCTAAAACAGCATTTGCTATAACAAATGTTGATGATAAAAACGGAAGTGTAATGCTTCAAAATACAAAAGCAAAGAAAATTACTTATGCTATTAAATCGTATGCCGATTATAAAGCGCAAGTTTTAGAAAACCAATTTACTGGATTGCTTTTAAAAATTAATAATAATGAAGTTTGGACCAAGTTAATTGGATCATTCAACGCTTATAATTTGTTAGCTATTTATGCTACTGCTGTAGAATTAGGAATTGAACAAAATGAAGCGTTGCGTTTACTTTCAGAATTAGAAAGTGTTTCTGGAAGATTTCAATATTTCATTTCAAGTGGAAAAATTACAGCGATTGTAGATTATGCGCATACACCAGATGCATTAGAAAATGTGTTGAATACCATAAATAATATTCGCACAAAGAATGAAGAATTAATTACTGTTGTGGGTTGTGGTGGCGATAGAGATAAAACAAAACGACCTATAATGGCTCAAATAGCTTCGGAATTAAGTACAAAAGCCATTTTTACATCAGATAATCCAAGAACAGAAGATCCTCAAGTTATTATTGAAGAAATGGAAAAAGGTGTTGAGGCTCAAAACTTCAAAAAAACAGTTTCCATTTTAGATAGAAAACAAGCTATAAAAACAGCATGTCAATTAGCGCAACCAAATGATATTATTCTAATTGCAGGAAAAGGGCATGAAACTTATCAGGAAATAAATGGTGTGCGCCATGATTTTGATGATTTAAAAATTGTAAAAGAATTATTAAGCCAACTAAACAAGTAACCTATGCTATATTACATTTTTCAATATTTAGATAAAGCCTTTGATGTTCCAGGAGCAGGTGTGTTTCAATACATCACTTTTCGTTCTGCAATGGCATTTATTCTGTCTTTGTTAATTGCAACAATTTACGGTAAAAAAGTAATAAGCTTTTTAAGTAAACAACAAGTTGGAGAAACAGTTAGAGAACTTGGTTTAGAAGGGCAAATACAAAAAGCAGGAACGCCAACAATGGGTGGAATTATCATTATTATGGCAACTTTAATTCCTGTTTTATTATTTGCTAAACTAGAAAATATATATGTTGTTCTATTGATAATTACAACACTTTGGATGGGAACTATTGGTTTTATTGATGATTATATCAAAGTTTTCAAAAAAGATAAAGAAGGTTTAAAGGGGCGATTTAAAATTGTTGGTCAAGTTGGTTTAGGATTAATTGTGGGGTGTGTCTTGTATTTTCATCCTGGAGTAACTATCAAAAAAGATATTGAAATTAATAAAGTAACTATCGAAAAAGTTGAAAAAATAAAATCGGTAGAAGTTAAATCAACGGAGACTACAATTCCATTCCTTAAGAATAACACTTTCGACTATGCTAAAGTATTATCATTTATGGGTGATGGTTACCAAAACTGGGCTTGGTTAATTTTTATTCCTGTAGTAATTTTTATCATTACAGCAGTTTCAAATGGTGCTAATTTAACGGATGGAATCGACGGTTTAGCAGCAGGAACTTCAGCAATTTCAGTTCTAACCTTAGGTATTTTTGCATTTGTTTCGGGGAATATCATTTTCTCAGATTATTTGCACATCATGTACATTCCTAATTCTGGAGAAATTACTGTTTACATCGCCGCATTTGTTGGTGGTTTAGTTGGGTTTCTTTGGTACAATGCTTATCCAGCTCAGGTTTTTATGGGCGATACAGGAAGTTTAACTATTGGAGGGATTATTGCGGTAATCGCAATTGCTGTTAGGAAAGAACTTTTAATTCCAATTATTTGTGGTGTGTTTTTAGCCGAAAATTTATCGGTAATGCTACAAGTAAGTTATTTTAAATATACTAAGAAGAAGTATGGCGAAGGTCGAAGAATTTTCTTGATGTCACCTTTGCATCATCATTATCAAAAGAAAGGTTTCCACGAAAGTAAAATTGTATCGCGTTTTTGGATTGTGGGAATCTTATTAGCAATTCTCTCACTTGTGTTATTAAAACTTAGATAATATGCGATTAGTAGTACTAGGTGGAGGTGAAAGCGGAGTAGGTACCGCAATTTTAGGAAAGAAGAAAGGATATGATGTATTTGTTTCTGATTTTGGAAAAATAAAAGAAACCTACAAAGAAGTTCTGTCAATTAATGGTATTCAATGGGAAGAACAGCAACATACTGAAGATTTAATTTTAAATGCCGATGTAGTGATGAAAAGTCCAGGTATTCCTGATAAAGCTCCAATTGTAAAGAAGTTGGTCGAAAAGGGAATCTCTGTAATTTCTGAAATTGAATTTGCAATCCAGTTTACAAATGCATTAACAATAGGTATAACTGGTAGCAATGGAAAAACCACTACAACATTATTAACCTATCATTTGTTAAAACAAGGAGGTTTAAATGTTGGTTTAGCAGGAAACATTGGAAAGAGTTTTGCATGGCAAGTCGCCGAAGATAAATTCGATGTTTATGTGTTAGAATTAAGTAGTTTTCAACTAGACGGAATTATTAATTACAAGCCACACATTGCCATAATTACCAATTTGAGTCCAGATCATTTAGATCGCTATAATTATGATTACAATCAATACATCGCGGCTAAGTTTAGAATAACGATGAATCAAGATGAAAACGACTTTTTAATTGTGGATGGAGACGATATAGAAATTCAAAAATGGTTACAAAACAATAAAATAGAAGCAAACGTCATTCCTTTTTCGCTTCAAGATAAAAATAAAGAAGGAGGATATGTACAAGAAAACAATATATATAACAACGTCAATAACGAATTATTTACTATGCCAATTAACGAATTAGCTTTAGAAGGAAAACACAACGTTAAAAATGCTATGGCTGCAACAGCAGTAGCGCAGTTGATGAAAATTAGAAAACAAACTATCAGAGAAAGTTTAAGCAATTTTCAAGGAGCAGAGCATCGTTTAGAAAAGGTTTTAAAAATTCAAGACGTACAATATATTAACGATTCAAAAGCTACTAATGTAAATTCTGTTTTTTATGCTTTAGATAGCATGACTACACCTACAGTTTGGATTGTAGGAGGAGTAGATAAAGGAAACGATTATGATGAGTTAATGCCTTTAGTTCGTGAGAAAGTTAAAAGTATAATTTGTTTAGGCGTAGATAATCAAAAGTTAATGAACACTTTTCAAAATGTAGTAGATACAATTGTAGAAACTACATCTATGGTAGAAGCAGTAAAAATTGCACAAAAAATGGCTGAAAAAGGTGATGCAGTTTTACTTTCACCAGCTTGTGCGAGTTTCGATTTGTTTGAAAACTACGAAGATAGAGGTCGTCAATTTAAAAATGCAGTAAGAAATTTATAATATTTAAAATGAATTTTTTAAACAAGTTAAGAGGAGATAAAGTTATTTGGGCAATAGTTGTTCTATTGGCGCTTATCTCATTTTTACCTGTTTATAGTGCAAGTACTAACTTAGTTTATGTTATTGGTAAAGGTTCAACGTTAGGTTACTTGTTTAAACATTTAGTTCATTTATTTATTGGTTTTGTTATTATTTTTTGGATACACAAAGTACCCTATCATATTTTTAGAGCACTATCAATGCTCGGACTTCCTGTTGTTGTAGCTTTATTGATATATACTTTATTTCAGGGAACTACAATTGGTGGTGCAAATGCTAGTCGTTGGATACAAATTCCTTTCGTTGGAATTAGTTTTCAAACATCTACTTTAGCGTTTACCGTTTTAATGGTTTATGTGGCGCGTTATTTGGCTAAAGTAAGCGATAAAGAATATTCCTTTAAGGATTCATTATTAGAGTTATGGTTACCCATCTTTGGAGTATTAATTTTTATCCTTCCATCCAATTTTTCTACAACAGCCTTAATCTTTTCAATGGTTTGTATGTTGTTGTATATTGGACAATATCCATTAAAATATCTAGGAGTAGTCTTAGGTTCAGGTTTTGTGGTGCTAATGTTGTTTTTCTTAATGGCAAAGGCATTTCCAGATAATAAATTGTTTAGTAGGGTTAGTACATGGGAAAGTCGAGTTGAGCGTTTTATGCACGACGAACCTAATGAAGATGATTATCAAATTGAAAAAGCTAAAATTGCGATTGCATCAGGTAAAATTTATGGTTTAGGACCAGGAAAAAGTGTTCAGAAAAATTTTTTACCACAGTCTTCATCCGATTTTATTTTTGCCATTATTGTAGAAGAATATGGATTAATAGGAGCAATTGGAATTGTGTTTTTATACTTATTGCTTTTTTTTAGATTTATAATAAATGCTCAAAAGGCTTCAACTTTATTCGGAAAATTATTAATCATTGGATTAGGATTTCCAATTATTTTTCAAGCATTAGTAAATATGGCTGTTGCGGTCGAGTTACTTCCTGTTACAGGACAAACTTTACCATTAATTAGTGCTGGTGGAACATCAATTTGGATGACATGTGTTTCCGTAGGAATTATTTTAAGTGTTACCAAAAAAGATGAAGAAGTAGCACAAGACGAAGAAGAAAAGAAACAAAGAGATGAAGCTTTAAAAAGAATTATCGACAGAGAAATTCAAGAAGGTTCAACTGAAAATACAGAAGAGGAAATCGGTGAGTCCCCAAACCCATTAGAACCTGTTTTAAATCAATAGTATGGAAAAGAAATTTAAGTTTATTATCAGTGGTGGTGGAACTGGCGGACACATTTATCCAGCGGTTGCTATTGCAAACGAATTAAAAGTTCGTTTCCCTGATGCTGAATTTTTGTTTGTTGGGGCAAAAGATAAAATGGAGATGCAAAAAGTGCCTCAAGCAGGTTATAAAATTGAAGGGCTCTGGATTTCAGGAATTCAAAGAAAATTAACCTTACAAAATTTAGCATTTCCTTTAAAATTAGTGTCGAGCTTATTTAAGTCTTTCTTAATTATAAAAAGATTTAAGCCCGATGTGGTAATTGGAACAGGAGGTTTTGCAAGTGGAGCTGTTTTAAAAGTAGCATCTATGTTAGGAGTACCTACATTAATTCAAGAGCAAAATTCATTTCCAGGTATTACAAATAAATTATTAGCTAAAAAGGCTGAAGCTATTTGTGTTGCTTACGATGGAATGGAAAAGTTTTTTCCGACTGATAAAATAAAATTAACTGGTAATCCGGTTAGGCAAGATTTAATTTTTGTTGATGATAAACGCCTGCAAGGTTTAACTTATTTTGAGTTAAATACCGAAATGCGAACATTGTTAGTGTTAGGTGGAAGTTTAGGAGCTAGAAGAATAAATCAATTAATGGAGAAGGAACTCGATTTTATTCTTCAATTGGGAATTCAGGTGGTTTGGCAATGTGGAAAGTTGTATTATGACGAGTATAAACATTTAAATGAGAAAGAAAACGTACATGTTTTTGCGTTTATTGATAGAATGGATTTTGCTTATGCAGCAGCCGATTTTATAATTTCTCGTTCAGGTGCTTCTTCTATCTCAGAATTATGTATTGTAGGAAAACCAACAGTTTTAATTCCATCGCCTAATGTAGCGGAAGATCATCAAACGAAAAACGCAATGTCATTATTCGATAATAAAGCGGCTATTTTGTTAAAGGAAATAGAGTTAGAAGAAAAATTTAAACACACTTTTGCCGATTTAGTTTCAAATGATGAGTTACAAGAAAAATTAAGTAAGAGAATTCATAAAAGAGCGTTACCAAATGCAACAAATAATATTGTTGACGAAATAGAAAGATTAATTGGAATAAGAAAGTAAAATGAATTTACAACAAATAAATAGCGTATATTTTATTGGTATTGGAGGTATTGGAATGAGTGCCTTAGCACGCTATTTTATGCATATTGGTAAAAATGTTGCAGGTTACGATAAAACTCCAACTCAACTTACCGATGAGTTAATTGCGTCAGGAATGTCAATTCATTTTGAAGATGATGTAAAATTAATTGATACTAAATATTTAGACAAACAAACTACTTTAGTTGTAGTAACTCCAGCTGTCCCAAAACAGCATTCAGAATGGAACTATTTTTTAGACAACGGTTTTGTAGTTAAAAAAAGAGCCGAAGTTTTAGGAATTATTACTAAAGATACTTTTTGTTTTGCAATTGCGGGAACTCACGGTAAAACGACTACTTCTAGTATTTTAGGTCATATTCTTTTTGAAAGTGGTGTAGATGTTACGGCTTTTTTAGGAGGAATTGTTGAAAATTATAATTCAAATTTAATTGGAACTGGTAAAACCGTTACTGTTGTCGAAGCAGATGAATTTGATCGTTCCTTTTTGCATTTACATCCTAACTTAGCTTGTGTAACTTCAATGGATGCAGATCACTTGGATATTTATGGTGATGCTTCAGCTATCGAAGATTCGTTTAGAGAATTTGCAAATAAAGTAGCAACTAAGGATTTATTTATAGCAAACGGACTTCCATTAAATGGAAATACAATTGGTGTTAATGTTTCTTCAGATTTTGAAGCTCAAAATATTAGAATTGAAAACGGATTTTATGTTTTCGATGTGAAAACTCCAAATGAAATTATTGCTGATGTAAAATTTGGGTTACCAGGTCATCATAATTTATCTAATGCTTTAATTGCTTTAGCAATGGCAAAAAGTTATGGTGTTTCAAATGATAATATTAAAAACGCCTTAGCTTCTTTTAAAGGAGTTAGACGTCGTTTTTCATTTCAAATTAGAGAAGAGAAGTTAGTGTATATAGATGATTATGCACATCATCCAACAGAAATAAATGCAGTTCATCAAGCAGTTCGAGAATTATATCCTAATAAAAAAGTGTTGGCAGTATTTCAGCCACATTTATTCTCCAGAACTAAAGATTTTGTAGATGGTTTTGCCGAAAGTTTATCACAGTTTGATGAAGTAATGTTATTAGAGATTTATCCAGCTCGAGAATTACCAATGGAAGGAGTAAATTCTAGTTGGTTGTTAAGTAAAATAAATAATCAAAATAAGAGATTAGTTAAAAAACAAGAATTGTTAACCAATATTAAAAAATCAAATTTTGATGTTTTGGTAACAATAGGTGCTGGCGATATAGGAGAAATGGTAAAAGACATTAAAAAAATGTTAGATGAAGAAGCTAAATTGGTATAATATTCGATTGGTTGTTATCGTTGTTTTAATGGTTTTTTTGTATTCTTTTTCGAGTACTAGAAATGAAAATCGTAAAATAAAGGAGCCAACTATTTCATTTGCAAAAGGTCAAGAGAATTTGTTCATAACTCATGAAATAGTTAATAACTTGTTGAAACAAAATTTAGGAGGCACGTATAATATTAAAAAAGTTAAAGTAGATTTGAATACTCTAGAAACTGTTCTCGATGATCACGAGATGATAGAAAAAGCAGAGGTTTTTTCGACAATAGACGGTTCTCTAAGTGCGCTAATAACCCAAAAGACCCCAATCGTTCGTTTTGTGTCAAGTAATGATTCATATTATCTTGATAGCAAAGGAATTAAAATGCCGTTATCTGAAAACTTTTCTGCGAGAGTACCTCTTGTAACAGGTTCGCTTGCCGAAAACGGAACGGAAAAATATATAGAATTGTTTAATGAAATTAGTAAAGACGATTTCTTAAGCAAGAACATTACTGGTGTTAAAATATTACCATCAGGAAGTGTTATTATGACGAATAGGAATTTCGATTACAAAATTGTTTTCGGGAATCCTATATATGTTAAAAAGAAATTAGATAATTACAAAGCCTTCTTTTACCACGCTGTAAAAGATACTTTGGTTAAAAATTATAAGGAAGTAAACCTTATGTTTACGCAACAAGTAGTTTGTAAGAAATAGAATTAAAGTAAAATGAACAAAGACAACATTGCAGTAGGACTAGACATCGGAACCACAAAAATTGTGGCAATGATTGGTAGAAAAAATGAATATGGAAAGTTAGAAATTCTTGGCTTGGGTAAAGCGAAGAGTTTAGGTGTTCATAGAGGCGTTGTAAATAATATTACACAAACTATTCAATCTATTCAACAAGCAGTTTTAGAAGCTGAAAATGATTCAGGCTACAAAATCAATGATGTTGTAGTAGGAATTGCAGGTCAGCACATCAGAAGTATTCAACATAGCGATTATATAAGTCGCAATAATCCAGATGAAGTAATCGGAGATTTGGATATTGATATGTTAATTGGTCAAGTACACAAATTAGCCATGTTACCAGGTGAAGAAATTATTCATGTTTTACCTCAAGAATTTAAAATTGATGGACAAAGCGAAATAAAAGAGCCTATCGGAATGTATGGCGGAAGATTAGAATCTAGTTTTCACGTAGTAGTAGGTCAAGCAGCTTCAATAAGAAATCTTGGTCGTTGTGTAAAAAGTGCTGGATTAGAATTATCAGGATTAACATTAGAACCATTAGCTTCTGCTGATGCAGTTTTAAGTCAAGAAGAAAAAGAAGCTGGAGTTGCATTAATCGATATAGGTGGTGGAACAACCGATTTAGCCATTTTTAAAGATGGAATTATTCGTCACACTGCCGTTATTCCATTTGGAGGTAATGTAATTACAGAAGACATCAAAGAAGGTTGTTCAATTATTGAAAAACAAGCCGAATTATTAAAAGTAAAATTTGGTTCAGCTTGGCCTGGAGAAAATAAAGACAATGAAATTGTTTCTATTCCTGGATTAAGAGGAAGAGAACCAAAAGAAATTTCACTAAAAAATTTGTCGAAAATTATTCACGCAAGAGTAGTGGAAATTATTGAACAAGTATATTCTGAAATTAAATTATATGGTCACGAAGACCCAAAAAAGAAATTAATTGCAGGAATTGTGTTAACAGGAGGTGGAGCACAATTAAATCATATTAAGCAATTAGTTGAATATATTACGGGAATGGATACAAGAATTGGGTATCCAAACGAACATTTAGCAGGTAATTCAAACGAAGAATTATCGAGTCCTTTATATGCTACTGCTGTTGGTTTAGTTATGAATAGTATTAGAAATAATACTAAGAGTGCAACACCTTTAGTAGAGTTAAAGAAAGAAGAGCCAGTTGTTCAAGAGCCTATTAAAGTTGTAGAACAACAAGAAACAGTTGAAGAAGTAAAAGAGCCTATTGTGTCTCAAGAAATGGAAACTACTGGTGAAAAAATCAAAAAATCATTTTTTGATAAATACATAGAGAAGATTAAAGAATTTTTAGATAACGCCGAATAAAAAAAGTACCACATTATGTCAGAATTTTCAAGTATCGAATTTAATTTACCTAAAAACCAATCAAACGTTATCAAAGTTATTGGTGTAGGAGGTGGAGGTAGTAATGCTATCAACCACATGTTTAAACAAGGAATTAAAGGTGTTGACTTTGTAGTTTGTAATACCGATGCGCAGGCTTTGCAAAATAGTCCCGTTCCAAATAAAATTCAATTAGGTTTAAGCTTAACTGAAGGTTTAGGAGCAGGAGCAAATCCAGAAGTTGGTCATCAATCTGCAATTGAAAGTATTTCAGAAATTGAGAAAATGTTAGACACTAATACTAAGATGGTATTTATTACCGCTGGTATGGGTGGTGGTACAGGTACTGGTGCAGCTCCAGTAATTGCTCAATTAGCGAAGGAACGCGATATTTTAACAGTAGGTATTGTAACAATTCCGTTTCAGTTTGAAGGGAAAAATCGTTCAGAACAAGCTATGCAAGGGGTTGAAAGACTTCGTAAGCAGGTTGATTCGTTGATTGTAGTTAATAATAATAAATTAAGAGAAGTTTACGGAAACCTTGGTTTTAAAGCAGGTTTCTCTAAAGCAGATGAAGTGTTAGCAACTGCGGCTCGTGGTATTGCCGAAGTTATTTCTCAACACTACATTCAAAATATCGATTTACGTGATGCCAAAACAGTACTAGCAAATAGTGGTACTGCGATTATGGGTTCGGCTGTAATTTCTGGTGAAGAAAGAGCAAAACAAGCTATTGTAAGTGCGTTAGATTCTCCTTTATTAAATGATAATAAAATTACGGGTGCTAAAAATGTATTGTTGTTAATTGTATCTGGTTCTTCTGAAATTACACTAGATGAGATTGGAGAAATTAACGAATACATCCAAAATGAAGCAGGTTACAGTGCAAATATTATTATGGGTGTTGGTGAAGACGAAACTTTAGAAGACGCTATTTCAGTAACAGTAATTGCTACGGGTTTTAATATCGATCAACAAGCAGAAATTATTAATACCGAGCCTAAAAAAATAATTCATTCTTTAGAAGATGAACAAAAAATTGTTCACGATTTATCAGCGCCTATTCAAAATATGGTTGTAAATGAGCCTATTTTTGAATCTAAAAATGATGTTGTTGCTGAAGAAGAAACAAAAACTGAAGCTGTTGTTGAAGAGCAAAAAGTTGTATTTACATTAGAAGAAGAGGAAGAAGAGCAAGTAATTGAAACGCCAACTCCTGTTCAATTTGAAATAAATGAAGTGGTGGCAACTCCAACGACTCCATCAACTCCAACTATGGATTTAATTCCAACTTCTGAGTTTTTAAAAAATATAGATGTTACCTTCGAAGTAGTTTCACCAAAAGTAGCTCCGTCTTTCGAAATTATTACGCCACAAATTAGAGAAATCGAAGTTGTAGAACCTGAGTTTGTTTTAGGAGATGAGTTTAAATTTTCGTTAGACTTATTTGATGCGCCAACAGCAAAAACTGAGCAAAAAACAATTTTTGATTTAAATATTAATGAAGAAGTTAGAGAAATTAAAGTTAATGATCCTATTAATGTAGTTCCTGTAACTGAAGTTAGTAAAGATGGTGTTGTAAAATATTCTCTAGAAGATTTCGAAGAAAAAGAAGAAGCGGTTGAGCAAAAAGTAGTTGCTAAAGTTCAAGAACCAGTTGATGAAGAATTAAATTTTCAGTACAAAAAAGAAGAGAAAACAACTTTTACAAATTCTGAAAACTTAGATAACGTTTCTCCTTTCGAAATGACAATCGAAGAAACATTAAAAGCAAGAGCTGCAGAACGAAAAAGAAAAATGAAAGAGTTTAATTATAAGTTTAATTTA
Organism: Flavobacterium sp.; assembly: GCA_030145825.1. Classification (GTDB taxonomy): domain Bacteria; phylum Bacteroidota; class Bacteroidia; order Flavobacteriales; family Flavobacteriaceae; genus Flavobacterium. The sequence goes on along the minus strand of JAIXHM010000009.1, from coordinate 11,184 downwards.
GCTTCTTCAAATATTGATGAGTTCGAAAAAGTTCCAGCTTACAAAAGAATGGGAGTTGATGTAACTTCTACACCTAATGTAAATAATCAATCTAGAACCTCATTGGGAACCGATAGTAATGATGATTTACAATTAAGATCTAATAATTCGTTTCTACATGACAATGTAGATTAGTCCATAAATCCCAACCTACATAAATCCCGATTTTATCGGGATTTTTTTTATTTTTGTATCACATTAAAAAAAATATAATAATGAGTTTAGAAAAACAAATAATGGATCAAATGAAAGAAGCAATGAAGGCAAAAGATGCAGTTGCTTTAGAAGCTTTAAGAGCCATTAAATCAGGAATTATATTAGCGAAAACAGAATCAGGAGCAAAAGAGGAGTTATCGTCTGATGAAGAAATTAAATTATTACAAAAGTTAGTAAAACAAAGAAAAGATAGTGCTGCAATTTATACTGAACAAGGTAGAGCAGATTTAGCAGAACCTGAGTTGGCTCAAGTAGCAGTAATCGAAAAGTTTTTACCAGCACAATTATCTGAAGCTGAAGTTGAGGCTGCAGTGGCTCAAATTATTGCTGAAGGCGGATTTTCAGGAATGGCAGCTATGGGGCAAGTAATGGGGCTTGCATCAAAGCAATTAGCAGGAAAAGCTGACGGTAAAACAATATCAACTGTTGTTAAAAAACTTTTAGCTTAAACAAAAGAAAGTAAAAAGGAAAAGTGCAAAGTAAAAGTAGGTTAAAATACTTTTATCTTTTGACTTTATACTTTTAACTTGTATTGGCTCCGTAGTTCAACTGGATAGAATAACGGATTTCGGCTCCGTTGGTTGCAGGTTCGAACCCTGCCGGGGTCACAAATTTAAATGCTTATTTTTTAAGCATTTTTTTATTTCATTGTTTAAATGTATTTTTAAACATCCAATCTATTATTCTTTGAACTATTTACTTCTTTTTTTTGGTGCAATATTTATAACTCTTTTCGCATACAATGTAGTAGTGGAACCCATTTATGCGTTCTTTTTTCGAAAGCCTATTTATGTACATTTTTATGCTTTCCCAAAAAAGCTAAAAATGCAGCAATTACAAATTTTAAATAACCAATTTGAGTTTTATCAAAAATTAGATTCAAAAAATAAAAGGTATTTTGAGCATAGAGTGGCTACTTTTATTGATAAATATCCTTTTTATGGAAAGGAAGGTTTAATAATTACAGATGAAATGAAAGTATTAATTGCTGCTACGGCAATTATGTTAACCTTTGGAATGCGTAATTATTTGTTTAATGTAATTGATAAGGTTATTGTTTTTCCAGATATTTATTATTCAAGTATGAACGATAATTACCATAAAGGAGAGTTTAATCCGTTAATGAGCGCTATTGTTTTTTCTTGGAAACATTTTTTAGAAGGATATGAGATTTCAAATGATAATTTAAATTTAGGTTTACATGAGTTTGGACATGTCATTCATTATCAAGGATTAAAAAATACAGATACTTCTGCTACTATATTTGCAGTTACTTACGACGAAATCATGGAACAAGTTAAGTATCCGCCAAATTTGAAAAAATTAAGAGATTCTAGTTATTTTAGAAATTATGCATACACAAATGAGTTTGAATTTATTGCTGTTATTCTAGAACATTTCTTCGAATCTCCAGATCAGTTTCAATCTGAATTTCCTCAACTCTTCGAAAAAGTAAAGGTTATGATTAATTTTCACGACTTTTCATAATATACAAAAAAAACAGTACTTAATCAATGATTTATATTGGTTTTTTTATTTTTTTACTTCGTAAATTTGTGATAATCAAATATCTAAGTTATGAAACAGCGTGTTCCAATTTCGACAATTATGACCAAGAATGTTGTGAAGCTTAATACATCAGATGATTTAACAAAAGCGGAACAATTATTCAAAAAACATCATATAAGACATATTCCTGTTGTTAATGGAAATAAAATAATAGGAATGTTAAGCTACACAGATTTGTTGCGAATTTCATTTGCAGATGCAGTTGATGAAGAAGATGAAGTTGTAGATACTACAGTTTATAATATGTTTACTGTGGAGCAAGTTATGGCAAAGAATTTAGTTAAAGTTTCTCCAGAAAATACAATTAAAGAGACTGCAGAAATTCTTGCTCAAAAAGAGTTTCATGCTTTACCAGTTTGCGAAGATGATTTATTAGTGGGAATTATAACTACAACCGACTTAATCAAGTATTTAATAGATCAATATTAATAAAAAAGCTCCTAGATGGAGCTTTTCTTATTTTGTAATTTCTTTTAAGTTTTTTATGGTTTCAATTGGATTTTCAGAATTGAAAACAAAACTACCAGCAACTAAAACATCAGCGCCAGCATCTACAAGTTGTTTTGCATTTTTACTGGTTACTCCGCCATCAATTTCAATTAATGTAGGCGCATTTTTTTCTGCTATAAGTTGTTTCAGTTTTTTTACTTTGTTGTAAGTGTTTTCAATAAATGATTGGCCTCCAAAACCTGGGTTAACGCTCATAATACAAACTAAATCAATATCTTGAATAACATCTTCAAGTAAGTTTATGTTGGTATGAGGATTTATAGCAACTCCAGCTTTCATACCTTCGGCTTTTATAGCTTGTAAAGTTCTGTGTAAATGTGTACAAGCTTCATAATGTACAGTTAAAACATTTGCACCCAACTTTTTAAAAGTAGAAATATAACGGTCAGGATCAACAATCATTAAGTGAACATCAATAATTTTTTTTGCATGCTTGTTAATTGCATCTAAAACTGGCATTCCAAATGAAATATTTGGTACAAAAACGCCATCCATAATATCAATGTGGAACCAATCTGCCTCACTTTGATTAATCATTTCAATATCGCGTTGTAAGTTTGCAAAATCTGCTGCTAAAACAGAAGGAGCAATAAGTGTGTTTTTCATGTTATAGTTAGTGTTGTTTATTTGAGATTTCAAAATTCGTTGTTCTACATTGAATGTTCAATCTTTTTTGCAAATGTACAAATTATACACTTTTGTTTTTGGAATTTTGAATTTTCAAGTTTAAAAAACAAAACCTCGGTAATCAGCCGAGGTTTCAATCATCAATCAAAAAACGAACAGTCATGATTAGACCGTTGTTATCGTAATTAGGATTATTATCCTAAATATGTTTTTAAAATTTTACTTCTAGAAGTGTGTTTTAATCTGCGAATTGCTTTTTCTTTAATTTGGCGAACACGTTCACGCGTTAAATCGAAAGTTTCTCCTATTTCTTCAAGAGTCATTGGGTGTTGGTCACCTAAACCAAAATATAAGCGAATAACATCAGCTTCTCTAGGAGTTAATGTTTCTAAAGCTCTTTCAATCTCAGTTTGTAAAGACTCGTGAATTAATTCTCTATCAGGATTTGGAGATTCTCCAGAACGTAATACGTCATATAAGTTAGAATCTTCACCTTCAACTAAAGGTGCATCCATTGATAAATGACGACCAGAATTTTTCATAGATTCTTTAACGTCATTAACTGTCATGTCAAGTTCTTTTGCAATTTCTTCGGCAGAAGGAGCACGTTCACTAGATTGTTCTAACAACGCGTACATTTTATTGATCTTGTTGATAGAACCAATTTTATTTAGTGGTAAACGTACAATACGAGATTGTTCTGCTAAAGCTTGTAAGATAGATTGACGAATCCACCATACAGCATATGAAATAAATTTAAAACCACGAGTTTCATCAAAACGTTGAGCCGCTTTAATTAATCCTAAGTTTCCTTCGTTAATTAAATCGGGTAATGTTAATCCTTGATTTTGATATTGTTTAGCAACCGAAACTACGAAACGTAAATTAGCTTTAGTTAATTTTTCTAAGGCTCTTTGATCTCCGGCTTTAATTCTTTGAGCTAATTCTACCTCTTCATCTGCAGTAATTAAATCAACTTTACCAATTTCTTGTAGGTATTTGTCTAAGGAAGCAGTTTCACGATTAGTTACCTGCTTAGTAATTTTGAGCTGTCTCATTTAATTTGTCCCTCTAATTTAATTCTTATACGTAAGTAGAAACTAAAAAGTTACAAAAAATATAAAAAAAATAAAAAAAGCTCTCATAAAATGAGAGCTTTAATATTTGAATTAATATATGAAAATTAACCTTGAGGATTTTCTTTATTTTCTTGAGGTTTTTTATCCTCTCTAGGTGGTCTTGGTAATAATTGTTTTCTAGAAACCTTTTCTTTTCTAGTTTTAGGATCAACTCCTAAATATTTTACCATAAATACATCACCCATATTAACTACGTCGCTTGGTTTTTCTGTTCTTTCCCAAGCTAATTCAGAAACGTGTAATAAAACTTCTTGACCTGGTGCTTTTGTGTATTCTACAACAGCTCCAAAATCTAACATTTTAATTACTTTAACTTCGTATGACTCACCAACTTCAGGTTTGAAAATCATAGCTTCAATTTTTGCTAACACAGCATCAATACCCGCTTGATTTGTTCCTAAAATTTCTACAATACCTCTGTCGCCATCTTCGTTAAGAACAATTGTAGTTTCAGTATTTTTTTGTAATTCTTGAATGTTTTTTCCGCCAGGACCAATGAATGCACCAATCATACTAGCAGGAATAGAACTCATTACAATCTTAGGAGCTTTAGGCTTAACATTTGCATTTGGTGTTGCAATAGTTTCAGTTATTTTTCCTAAAATATGTAAACGACCATCACGAGCTTGAGCTAAAGCTTGCTCCATAATATCGTAACGTAATCCTTCAATTTTGATATCCATCTGACATGCGGTAATACCATCAGCAGTACCAGTTACTTTGAAGTCCATATCACCTAAATGATCTTCGTCTCCTAAAATATCTGATAATACAGCGAACTTATCACCATCTGTAATTAACCCCATAGCAATACCAGAAACTGGTTTTACCATTTGAACTCCAGCGTCCATTAAGGCTAATGTTCCAGAACAAACAGTAGCCATTGAAGAAGAACCGTTTGATTCTAATACTTCTGAAACTACACGAATTGTATAAGGACAATCTGCAGGAATCATGTTTTTAAGTGCACGTTGCGCTAAGTTTCCGTGTCCCACTTCTCTTCTTGAAGTTCCTCTTAATGGTTTTGCTTCACCTGTTGAGAATGGAGGGAAGTTATAGTGTAAATAGAATTTTTCTTCACCTTGTTCTGATGGTAAATCAATTACGTTAGCTTCTCTTGAAGTACCTAATGTTACTGTAGCTAAAGCTTGAGTTTCCCCACGTGTAAATATTGCTGATCCATGAGCAGAAGGTAAGTAATCAACTTCAGACCAAATTGGGCGAATTTCTGTTGTTTTTCTACCATCTAAACGAATTCCTTTTTCAAGAATTACATTACGAACAGCTTCTTTTTGTACTTTATAATTATATTTTGAAACAAGTTCTGCTAAATTTTCGTTTTCAGCATATTCTTCTTCAGTATATAAAGCTTTTACTTCTTCTTTTACTTCTGCAAATTTCTCTCCTCTTTCTTGTTTAGAAGAAGCTTCTTGAGCAATTGCATAATATTTATCGTAAGCTGCAGCTTTTACTTTTGCTTTTACAGTTTCGTCTTCTAATTCGCCTTCATATTCGCGATAAGCTGGTGAACCTAAAGCGGCTCTTAATTTTTCTTGAGCTACAATTTGTACTTTAATTGCTTCGTGAGCAAATTTAATCGCTTCAATCATTTCAGCTTCAGAAATTTCTTTCATTTCACCTTCTACCATACAAACAGAATCTTTAGAAGCACCAATCATCATGTCTAAATCTGATTGTTCTAATTGTTCACGGTTAGGGTTAATGATTAATTTTCCTTCAACTCTTCCTACTCTTACTTCAGAAATAAGATTGTAGAAAGGAATGTCAGAAACGGCTAATGCAGCAGATGCAGCTAAACCAGCTAAAGCATCAGGCATTACATTTTCGTCATGAGACATTAATTGAATCATAACTTGTGTTTCTGCATGATAATCATCTGGGAAAAGTGGACGTAAAACTCGGTCTACTAAACGCATAGTTAAAACTTCTTGATCGCTAGGACGCGCTTCTCTTTTGAAAAAGCCTCCTGGAAAACGACCAGCAGCAGCAAATTTTTCTCTATAATCTACTGTTAACGGTAGGAAGTCTACTCCTGGATTGGCTGTACGGGCTGATACTGCGGTTGCTAATAACATCGCGTCGCCCATACGAACCACGACAGAACCGTCTGCTTGTTTGGCTAATTTACCTGTTTCGATTGAGATAGTTCTTCCATCTCCTAAATCGATAATTTCTTGGGTTACTTTAGGAATCATAAATTTGAATTCTTAATTAAACAAAGGGTAGTTGTGTTGTTGCGTGTTGTTGTTAGTTGTTTGAAACCCAATGAAAAACCAAACTTTTTTCTGTCTTTTATTGTAAACAAAAAGGGGCACAAAGCCCCTTTAGTTGATTATTTTCTAATACCTAATTCTTTAATAATCTCACGATATCTGTTGATATCCTTATTTTTTAAGTAGTCTAAAAGACTTTTTCTTTTACCTACTAATTTTACTAACGAACGCTCAGTGTTATAATCGTGACGATTTTGTTTTAAGTGTTGCGTTAAGTGGTTAATTCTGAAAGTAAATAATGCAATTTGTCCTTCAGCAGAACCTGTGTTTTCAGCTTTTCCTCCGTGTTTTGCGAAGATTTCAGCTTTAGTTTCTTTAGTTAAATACATGCCAATATTCTTTAATAATTTTTATGTAGATTGAGATTTTCTCAACTTGGGTGCAAAGATAGTTTTATTTTTCTATTATACAAACTAGTTTCTAAAATAACTTCGCAACTTCTTCATTTACAAACTCTAAAAAGCGTTCGTCTGCTTCAGTGAATGGGTCGATTTCATGAGAATCTATATCGATTTGACCAATATTTTTGCCATTTACGAACAAAGGAATCACAATTTCTGATTTTACTGTAAAACTACATGCTATGTAATTATCTTGTGCTTTTACATCCGGAACTACAAAATTTTGGTTCGATTCAGCGACTTGTCCGCAAATTCCTTTTCCAAATGGAATTACTGTATGATCGGTTTCAGCTCCAACATATGGACCTAAATGTAATGTTTTAGTCTCGTGATTTGCAAAATAGAAACCCACCCAGTTGTAATAACTAATTTCTTTGTTTAATAATTTACAAATTTCTAGTAGTTTTTCATCTCTTTCCAAGTTAGATGAAACTATTGATTGTATTTCTGGTTTTAAATTTTCGAAGCTCATGTTCTTTTTTTTGCAAAAATATTTATATTGCAATAATGTTAATTATATATTTTTGTTAAAAATTCTCTCTTTTGAAAGCTGTTATAAACCAACATAAACTTTTCTTTGTTTTTTTATTTAAGTTTTTAGTCTTTTACATAATTTTTGCATTAGCCTATAAAGTTTATTTAAATCAATATGATGTTTCTAAATTTGAAATAGATTTTATTTCTGAAAACGTTGCACATCAAACCGTTTCAGTTTTAAATTTTTTTGGAGTTAATGCACAAACATTTCATCACGAATTTGAACCATCGATGAAAATAATTTACAATGGTAAATATGTGTCTCGTATTGTAGAAGGTTGTAATGCTGTAAGTGTAATTATTTTATTTTCAGCATTTGTTTTTGCATTTTCCAATAAATTTCAGAGAGCATTTTTGTTTATAATTATTGGTTCTTTATTAATATATATGCTGAATATAGTTAGAATAATATTGCTTACCTATGCATTATTCTACTATCCTCATTATGAAAAACTATTACATGGAACAATTTTTCCTTTGTTTATATATGGTGTAGTTTTTATTTTATGGGTTTTATGGGTAACTAAATTTTCGACTTATGCAAAAACAAATATTGAAGAATAAAAATCAAATCGTCATACTGGGAATACTGGTAACATTTTTAATAGCGATACGTTTTTTGGAAGATAAAATTTTTTACGATCCTTTTTTATCTTTTTTTAAATCGGAATTTCAAAACGAATTATTACCAAATTACAATACGAGAAAACTATTTCTTAATTTTTTTTTTAGATATACATTAAATTCAGCTATTTCAGTTGCTATTATTCAATTTTTATTTAATAATAGGCAATTAACAAGGTTGTCTGTTTTGTTGTATATCATTCTCTTTGTAGTGTTAATAGTGCTTTTTGCAATCGAGTTATATTTTTTTAAAGATTATATGCTTCTTTTTTACACTAGAAGATTTCTTATTCAACCTCTTTTATTAATTCTTTTTATTCCTGCTTTTTATTATCAAAAACTTAATCCATAATTTTTCGTAAATTAGTGTTATAGTTTTATAACATGAAAATTAAAAAACAATCGGGTGAATGGGTTAGTTTTGACCGGCAAAAATTAATTAGATCACTTATAAATTCTGGCGCTAATAATGAATTAGCCAATGATATAGTTTCGGAAATTGAACCAAAAATTCATGACGGAGCAACATCAAAACAAATTTTTAAGTTGGCTTTTCAAAAACTTAGGACAAAATCAAACTCGAATGCAGCTCGATATAACTTAAAAAAAGGCATCCAACTTTTAGGTCCAGCCGGATTTTATTTTGAAAAATTTATCGCTAGGATTTTTGAATTACAAGGTTATTCAACTAAAACAAATTTAATTGTAGAAGGAAAATGCGTTTCCCATGAACTCGATGTAATTGTTCAAAAAGACATGCATTTGGCTATGATAGAATGTAAATTTCATGGAAGTCAAGAAACCAAAACCGATGTGAAAGTTCCGATGTATATTTTGTCCAGATTTAATGATTTAAGGAACAGAGACTTCAATTTCTTTTCATCTAATCAACAGTTTACAAAATGTTGGATTGTAACTAATAATAAATTTACAGAAGACGCTGTAAAATTTGGAGTTTGTAGCGGTTTAAATTTATTGAGTTGGAATTATCCAGAAGGTAATAGTATAAAAGATATCATTACACATTACCGAGTTTTTCCTATAACTTGTTTAACAACAATAACTCAAGCGGAAAAAGAAATACTTCTTCTTGAAGATATTTTAACAGTTTACGATTTTATTCATTTTGGAAAAAGTAAAACCAATTTAAAACTGAGTCAAAACCGATTGAAAAAAGTATTAAATGAATGTCACCAACTTTTAAATAACTAGGTATGAAAATTCACTTTTTTGGAGGAACAGAAACCGTTACAGGTTCTAAAACATTAATAGAATGCAATGAAATTAATGTAATGATAGATTGTGGCTTGTTTCAAGGTTTAAAAGAATTGCGATTGTTAAATAGAGAGCCTTTACCATTTGATGTTAGTTTAATCGATTTTGTAATTCTTACGCACGGACATTTAGATCATTGCGGTTGGTTACCATTATTAGTAAAATACGGTTTTGAAGGAAAAATATTTTGTACTGCTCCCACAAAAGAAATTACCAAGTTGATTTTATTAGATAGTGCTAAAATTCAGGAAGAAGAAGCCGAAAGGGCAAATAAGGAACATTATTCAAAGCATGATCCAGCTGAACCTTTATATACAGTTGCCGATGCAGAAAAAGTATTTCCGTTATTAAAATCGGTTAATCCTAATGAGGTAATTAAGTTGTCCGATTCTGTTTCGTTTAATTTTTTTTATGCATCACATATTTTAGGAGCTTGTTCCATTTTGTTAAGTATTGAAGAAAAAAAACTTGTTTTTTCTGGAGATGTGGGTCAAGATGATGATGTATTGTTGTTTCCTCCTATAAAACCAAAACAAGCCGATTATATTTTTTTAGAAAGTACATACGGAAACAGAGTTCACCCAGAAAATAAATCGTTGCAAGATTTAGAATTATTCATCAACAATACTTTTCAACGAGGTGGAAATGTTATCATTCCAAGTTTTGCAGTGGAACGAGTACAAACCATGATGTTTTTGCTTTGGCAACTTAAAAAAGAAGATAGAATTCCAAATATTCCTTATATAATTGATACACCAATGGGAATTGATGTGCTGCATTTGTTTCTTGAAAACCCAAAATGGCATCGATTAACGCCTCATGAATGTGAAGAAATGTGTAGAATGTTTACGTTAATTTCTGATTATAAAGACACTATTGAAGCAATTTATGATAAAAGACCAAAAGTTGTAATTGCTGCAAGCGGAATGGTAACTGGCGGAAGAGTACTTTCTTATTTAGAACGTTATATCGATAAACCTGAAAATATGATTTTGTTAGTAGGTTATCAAGCGGAAGGAACTCGAGGGAGAAAATTGTTAGAAGGAGAACAGGAAATTAAAATGTATGGAAAATATTATCAAGTTAAAGCTTCTGTTTTTTTAATTGAAGGATTATCGGCTCATGGCGATCAAAAAGATTTAATTAATTGGTTGTCCGATTTGGAAGAAAAACCTCAAAAAATATTTTTAGTTCATGGCGAAAAAGAAGCTTCAAAAGGTTTGAAACAAAAAATTGAAGAGGTTTATAATTATGAATGTTTAGTTCCAAGTTTAAATCAAACTTTAGAAATTTAAAATTTTTTAACTTTTTTTCTGGTTATATTCTTAACTTTGCAATTCGAAATGAACAAGATAACAGGTTTTATATTATCCTTTTTTATATTGATTTCCAATTTTGGTTTGGCAGTCAATATTCATTATTGTCATGATAGAATTGCTTCAATAACTCTTGGTTATCCAGAAGGAGATTCTTGTAATGATGATGAAGGAAATTGTTACGCAAAAGCCGACAGTCATAAAAAATGTTGTTCAGAGACTTCGATAAAAACTGAAAAAAAATCAGATAATGTTGTTGTAAAATCTCTAAGTTTAGATTTGCAGCAGTTTGTTCCAGTTGAACAATTAGATTTTAATTTTCAAAAACAAACAGTTTCAATTGATAACCAAAAATTAATTGAAAACTATTGCGAATCTAATTCGCCACCACTTTATAAATTATACTGCCAACTCGTTTTTTACGCATAATTTTTTAATGTACTCAGAGTAAAATCTTATTGAACATTAAAAAATTATTTATGAAACATACATTAAGTGTGTTGCTATTTTTTATGGCATTTTTTGTAAATGCTCAAGATATCGTAAAAGGAAAAGTAGTAGACACTAACAACCAACCTTTATTAGGTGCCAATGTTTTTTGGCAAAATACTTCCATAGGCGCATCAACTGATGTAAA